>CAXFTV010000242.1:0-4086 GCA_964005845.1 uncultured bacterium | reverse complement strand
TTCCTGTAAGAAAACGATGTCCATGGGATGCCGCGCCAGCCATTCCACCCACTTTTCCGGTGGATTCTTATCGCCGACATTCTGGGTAAAAACCTGCAGATCGGCGCGCGCATGGGCGGATCGGGGCAGACTGGGCAATAATCTGAGCTCCCAGGCTTCCAGCACCAGAATGAAAAAGATAATACCACTCCCCACTGCCATGCCTCGCTGGCCCCTAAGCAGGGAAAAAAATCGACAGCAAAAGGCAGAGCAATAGCAACAGCAACCGGAAAATCTTCAACTCGAGAAAGAGCTCGAGTTCTACGAGATAATCACCCAGCGCGTAGTGCAACAAAGTTATGAAGCCGATGGCGATAACCAGCAGCCAACCAATAAAGTAAAAAGGGCCCCTGTGCGAAGAGTTGCGGCGATGGCCATGACTTCCGCTGCGGCCGCCAAACTGGTCATTCAGCCAGTTTGCGATTTTCTCAAGAGGCATTTTGAGTTCTACTTTCCATGGCTAGGGTGATGCCAGGCTAATGGGGAATTCCGAGCTTGTGCAGCCGCCGGTGGATGGCCTGCTGCGCCTCCAGGAAGGGTTTCTCCAGATAGGCCTTGTGGTCTTCAAGACCATGGTGGTGGACGATTTCTCCGGGCGCATGCTGCCGACTGGTATGGCGCACGTAATTGAGGCACCCGTCTACCAGCGTTAGCATGTACTGGGCAGCATCCTGGTCGAACATCCACCACTCACCGCCACACGCAAGGTAGATCGGCGAGGTGTGAGCCATAATTCCGCGACCCCAGCCATCGAGGTGGGGACGGGCCTGAAAATATCCCGGTCCACTGCAGCGCAAAGCCAGCCACGAATGCCCCTTAACCTCAATTTTTGCCTCTAGCCTAAGCTTGCGCGCGCCCCCGGCCTCAGTCGTCGAAGCCACTACCCGGCCCTCCTGCACAACTTCCAAGGTGTGAATGGGCAGCACTGACTCGGCGCTGCCCCGAACCTCTACAGTACCCCCGTTTCCAGGCAGCTCTAAAGTATCTCCAATCTGGTGGCCTTCTACTTCAAATTTGAGCATCGGTCCGCCACTGTGAAAGGTGCGCCCGGCAGCCATATTTCTGCACCAGTTCTCGTAGGTGAAAGGCTGGTCCGGGGGAATGTGGACGTAGGTCCGATAGATTCCCACCGGGACATCACTGCTCATTTTATCGGTACCCCCAACCAATGGCAGTTTGTAACCGCAGTTCAGATAGCGGTAGTATTCCTGGTGTTCGTAGGGGCCGTGCCTGAGCATCTCCACCGCATCGGCGCGACCGGTGGCGATCAAAGCCGCCGGTTCGCCGTTGGGATTGGGCAGATGCGGGATTACCACTGTCCCTCCCTGGGCGTGGCACCGATCGGCCCAGTCCGACATGGTTACTTCCAGAGTGCCACCCAGTTCCGCCTCGCTCGGTCCATCGGAGCACCAGGGCATCACCACGTCTTTCAAGCCCATTAGAATCAGATGCCCCAGAAAGTGCTGCCGATTTTCCGAACCGACATAGACAATGCTCTTGCCGTCGGGTGAAACGCTCTCCCGGCCGGTAAATTCCTCGGTGTTGGTAAACAAGCTACCCCACTGCGAGGGCAGCAGATTCACCACGTTCAGATCTTCTCCTTGAGCTTCGCTGTGACTGCCCTGGGTCGATAGGAAGTGAACATGCGAGTCACCACTGTACCAACCCTCCCTGTTCATATGGCACCAGCGCTTGAGGCGCAACTCGAGCTGGCGCTGCCCTGGTTTGATCTCAACTCTGGTGCGCAGGGGTTCATATTCGTAGCCCCGGGCCACATCCACCACTACCTCCCCACGCGGCAGCCAACCCTGGCAGGTGCCATCGATATAGGCATAGCTGATTTGTCCCAGGCGCAAATCCCCGCCCACATCTACATGCCAGGTGCCCATATCGGAGTTGACGTGGGCGTGGTGCCCGTGCGGCGCATAGGGAATACCCTTATCCGAGCGAAAGTGGACCCGGCAGGGCACCGGCTGCCCGGTCTCGTCATCAATGACGCGAGTGTGCACCCAGTTGCGCTCGTGATTCACAACCTCGAGCTGCAATCGCGAACTCGCCTCCACCTTGCCCTTTTCCACCGCCTCGCCCCATTTCACCGCCCCCAGAACTTCTCCCCCCTGCTTAACCTTGAGGGTTGCAGAAGGATTTGCCGCCACTTCCACATAGGCCGGACTGCTGCCTGTATTCCTTCGCTCGCCCCAGCCCTTGTAATCATCCTGCAGAAATTCTGCGCTGCTGGATTGGGGCAGGGGATAGGGATAGGTATTTATGCCCCGGTCCACTTCCACCTCCAGATCAAAAGACTTTTGCGCATCCTCCGGCCGCGGCAGAGTGACCACCAGCTCACGCGTCCCTTCGCGGCACACTGGATCCTCGGGCACGTGGCTCAGGGTGATGCCGCCGATCAGAAAGCGCGGACCGGCGGGCAGGACCTCCAGTTTTTCCAGTCTCTTCTCCGGCTGCGGATTCTTCCAGAACCAGAGAAAAAAATGGGCCGCCATGGCCCGAATTGACTCCGTCTGGCGCCGCCCGGTATCCTCCCAGGCTCCTTCGTGGCGCGGCATCAAATCATCGAGCTGGTCGGGCACGGCCAGAAAAGGGGCGCCACCCTCGGCGGGCACAGTAGAAATTTCAAAACGCTCCCGTATCGGCACCCGAACTTGTTCTCCTCCCTCCAGGTGAAAACAGTACTCGGCCACCGTCTCGCCAATTGCTCCTCCCTCCCGAATCCGGGACTCGAGCAAACGGTGTGCGACCACCGCCCAGCAGACCTGTTTGCCCACTGGTATTGAGATGCCCTGCGTCCCCAATTCCCCGCCCCCTGCGACAAAGCGATTTTTGCCCTCGAGCGCGGTGCTGCCCACTAGAAAAGGCAGACCGCAGAACAACTGCTCGCCCCTGGGTACCTGCCCGTTCAGCAGTTCGTCACCGGCGTTGCAAACAGCGCTCAGATCCAGCGCTTCATAGGCATCCATAATTCTACTCCTATTGTAGAAGTTTACCTGCGGACCAAGCGAGACTCAAAAGCCCCAAAGCCCCAGGGCGCACAAAAAGCGCGCCGCCAATTCCATCAAAAGTGGTCGCTGCCCCAAAACAGCATCTCCTGGGCGGGAAATAGGACGGCGAGTAGAACGGCCAGCTGTGGGGCTGGAGCAATTCCCCGCGCCTGCAAAGCCGGCTGCAACTGCTGCAAAGTGGACTCGCCCAGGATTAAACGCCAGAAGAACTCACCCGGGAGATTCAACATCCCCTCCGCCACCTCTGCCCCGTCTACCTGGAGTTGTCCCGCGGCATTCAAGTGCAGTGCGCAGGTCTGTCCATTGAGTGTAAAACCAAGTGCTAGCGGCTGGAAATCCCGGCCCGAAGCATCTAGACGCGCCTGCAAATCGGGCAGCAGTTTTTGCATCAGCGCAAGCAAATTAACCGCATAGAACATCATGGAGGTTTTACCCCTTAGCGCCAGATCCCCCGCACAAGCCTGCACCAGTGCGTCTACCAGCGGGTGGCGATGGGGAATTTCACCGCAGATCTCTTCGATGCCCTCCTCCTGGCAGAAATCCAAGAGCTGATCTACCAGAGCCTTCAAGGTATTCGGATCGGTGCGGTCATAGGCGATTTCCAAGACTTCGACCTGCTTTCCGGCGGCCACAAAGTTCAGATAACCGCCCAGGGCATCGCCGCGGCGGGCCACTATAGTGGGCAGGAGATCACGGATCCGCGCGGGCTCCGTATCCCAGTAAAACCGGGGCCGCAGAATAACTCCGCTCTGGCCGATATTGTAGGATTCGTGCAGTCCGACTACCTGCTCCAGATCCCGCTCTTCATCAAAAGCATCTACCCGCCAACTGTTGGGCCGCACTTGCCCATCCTGTCGGCGGCGGATTCGGAATCCTGCCTGCGGCACGCACTCCCATCCCAAGCGCCGGTAAAAGACAAAGGGAATTTCGGAAAAGAGCACCCCGATGTCATAACCACTTGTCGCCATATGCGCGACCGCGTCGCGCATGAGCGCCGAGGCGTACCCCTTTTTGCGCTGTTCCGGGTGGG
>CAXFTV010000241.1:0-5127 GCA_964005845.1 uncultured bacterium | reverse complement strand
GTTGGAGGGGCACTGGGACGAAGCCTTTGCGACTCGCACCGTCCTGCTAAACGGCACTGGCATAGCAGCAGACCTCGAATTACATCCATCTGGTTCGCTGGAATTCGACTACGTGACTCTGGGAGAACGGGCCACCCAGACTCTGGTCGCCACCAATACCGGCGATACGGGCCTGCAGGTAAAGGCCCATTCGGAGACCGCTGAAGCCCGTGCCGAACCCGCGTCTTTCTCCCTGCAGCCGGGCGAGTCGACTCCATTGCAGATCTTTTTTTCCCCCGCGACCCTGGGCAAGCGCACGGCCCAGATCCGCCTTATAAGCAACGATGTCAAAGAAAAAGCCCTGCCTCTGAAAATTGGCGGCCAGGGTGCCCTGGCCAATCTCGATCTGACCCGGACCGTAGTGGTACTGAGCTCGCGCAGGACCCACTTCGACACCCTCGAGGTAGGCTGGAACAACACCCCCATAGTACTGCACGACCAGAGCAAAATCGACCTGGTCTTCAAACTGCCCGACTCGCTGCACAGCGCCCTGATCGGCCGCACCTTCGATATCTCGTGGATCCAGTTGGACGAAAAATACGACGCTCAGGGAGGACCCAAACAGCTCAAAGTGCAGATCCACGACTCAGGTGAAGGACGGGTACTTGTCGAAAAATTCAATCTGCGGCTGCTGGAGAAATCCAACAAACGCGTGCGGCTAACAATCTCCACCCGCAACTACCCCGGAGCTCCAGAACAAAAAATTTCCCAGATTTTCGAGGCTGGCGGCTGGAAATGGGAGTTCGAGGCCAAACCCCTGGTTTCCTTCTTATCAGTGCGGCCGGGACGCGATTACAAAGATGCCCAGGGCAACATCGTGGAAGGCAAAACCGAGCGCCTGATCGGTTTGCCCGGATTTGCCTTTTTTGGCTGGCACAACTCGGAAAATCCCTCTATATCCGGGGTGCACTTGACCGCTACTGGCAATATCCTGGAAGCACTTTCGACCGAAAATTCGATCGCCGTCTCGCTCGGTGTGGCCATCTCCATGTACAAAGACAGATTCATGTTCGGAGTGGGATGGGATGTATACGACCACCGCCCCAAGGCAGCGCGCAAAGGCACGCAGGACTACATCATGACCTTCAAATACTGGGGTCTTTTTTAGTAGCTATTCTCATAAACCATTACCGCAGCGCACAAATCCTGGACTGCCAGACCGGTAAAATAGGCCAACCGGGGAGGAATTAGTGATTTTTCCAGGCGCCCACAGGCCGCATCCCCTATATTCAGAATCGCTCCAGCGGCGCTGCGCGCAAAACAAATCTTTTCAAAGCGGCCGCTATCCCGGGCGTATTTGAACTCCCCGGAACGCCTGGCCTGCTGCAGTTCATCGACGACTACCCCCATTCCTTCAAGGACCTCGGGCTGCAGTTGCCGGGTGCGACCGTCGCCGCCTATCGCCGCGAGCCACTGCACCCCCTCCAGAGCCTGCATAGATAGAATTGGACGGGGTGTGGGCACTGCCATCAGCACCGCATCCACACCCCGAATAGCATCTTCCAAATCCCCGCTCAGATAGAGAGAAACCGCGAGTTGCGGTGCCATCCGCTGCTCAAAGATCTGCCTGTTTTCCGCTTTGCGGCTGGTGACTCGAATTTCGTCCAGCGCAAATGAGCGGTCCAGGGCCAGGACCAGGACCTGGGCAATCCGCCCGGTGCCCAGAACGGCGACCCGTTTGACTGGCGTGCGGGCCAAGTATTTAATCCCCAGAACGCCGGCTGCCCCAGTGCGCATATCGGTTATATAGTCCGCATCCAATTTTACTTCCAAGCCATTTTCCAGATCTTCGAGCAAAATTGCAGCCTGGCGTTCGCCCAATTTGCCCTGGGATACGTCCGAGTACTCTTCGATGGTCTTGCGCATGCGGTACTTACCTGGCCACTCTGCCGCCATCTCCAGATGGAAATAACCTTCCCTAGCCATCTCAGACCGGGGCGGATTGACCAAAATGCCCCGCCCATAGAGTTGAAAAGCTCGATCACAGGCAGCGAGGAAATTTTCGATCGAAAAAGCCGACCGAAAATCCTCTTCGCGCAGGTGTCCCAAATCTTTCATATTTTTCTCCGGGAAAAGCGGGGATCCGCAATTCTAGACGGGCCGACAGATACCTCAAGGAAACCATTCCGAAAAGCTTAACATATTACTTAAATTAAACATTTTCAACTATTTAATAAACAAAAAACAACTCTCTCTATGGCTCCTCCCAGAGTGTACCAATAAAACTGCTTGCTCCCGAGAAAGCAATTGGATATATTGACAACTGAACAAAAGGGCACTATAACCCTATTTCGTGGAGTAAAAGCGTGAAATCTAAAATCGTCGATTTTCCCGAAAAAATCGCCCTCGCATTTGCCTTTCTCGGCTCTGCTTACCTTTGTCTACGCATTGCACCCGCCCTTTTTCCCAGCTGAACTTTTCCCTCCTCTACGAGACCGCTTCTACCTGGGGTTTATCTTGACTAAATCAATTAACTTCCATTCATTTATTAGCGGATACTTTTAAACGGCCTCGCAGCCGTAAACTACTGGCCGAAGAAAGAATTCAAGGTGCAGGAGAAGATCTTGTGGGTACTGGCAAGCATGGCCGGAATCGTTCTCCTGCTCACTGCCCTGTACCAAGATTTCGACCAGGGTGAAGAAGAAGGAGAAAAAGAAAAAGCGGGACAATCCCTTAAAGCCTCTCTGGATCTTCGGGATCCCATCCGGGTCGAAGTACTCAATGGTTGCGGCATACCCCAGGTCGCCGCCCGTCTCACTAAGAAATCCCGCGCTCTGGGGCTGGACGTAATCCACGAAGGTAATGCTGTGAGCTTCAACTTCCTGCACTCGATGGTCATAGACCGGAGCGGCGATCCTGAGAAAGCACGCCAGGTGGCCTCAGTCCTGGGAATTCCCCACTGCATTCAACAGATTACGGAGGATGCCTACCGCCTGGCGGACGTATCAATTATCATCGGTCGCGATTACCTGCAGATGAATTTACTCAAAGACGCTAAGTGACAGGAGGATTCTATTAGCTATATGGTCCATCCACCAGAAGAGAGAATAGGACAGATAGTCGAAAATTTGCAGGGTAAAAAAGGCCTGGACATTCTGCTCATGGATCTGCGTTCCTCAACCGATGCCACCGACTTTTTTATTCTTTGCACAGCGACCTCAGCTCTGCACGTAAAAACCCTGGCCGATGAAGTGACGGATAAACTCAAAGAGCAAGGCCACCGGCCCTGGCATGTCGAGGGCTACAAGTCCAGGCGCTGGATCCTGATCGACTACGTGGATATCGTCGTACACATCTTCCGCCGCGAAGCCCGGGAATTCTATGCTCTGGAACGGCTGTGGGGAGACGCAGCGTGCACTTCTTTTGAAGACGACCTGGTAAGCCCGCTGGAAACCGACTCCACCACCGATAACCAATTTGTATTCTCGCGCTCCTGATGCCGGTCCAAACTCTCAAATGGCGCGAAGCCGCCCTGGATCTGCTCGACCAGACCCGCCTCCCCACCGAAGTAGTATACACCACCTGCCGGGATGTTGAAGATGTAGCCCAGGCCATCGAAGAATTAAAAGTTCGCGGCGCACCGGCCATAGGCGTTGCGGCAGCCTATGGCGTCGTCATTGGCGCCCAGCAGGCCCTCGAAACCTCCCCGAAACAATTCCGCCATCAGGTCGAAGCTGCCATCGAGCGCCTGGGCCGCACCCGCCCGACTGCCGTCAACTTGTTCTGGGCCCTCGGGCAAATGCAGCAAATTCTCGCTGCCAACCGCAATGAAGACAACCAGGCGATATATGCCCACTTGCTGGAAACGGCAGAGCGCATTTTCGAGGAAGATCGCGCCATCTGCCGCCAGATCGGACGCAACGGCGCCACCCTCTTAGAGGATGGGCACAAAGTCATTACTCACTGCAACGCTGGTGCCCTGGCCACAGCCGATTATGGCACCGCGCTGGGCGTGATATATGCCGCCCAGGAGGAGCATAAACAAATCGCGGTTTTCGCCGACGAGACCCGTCCCCTGCTGCAGGGGTCCCGCCTCACCGCCTGGGAGCTGATGCAGAGCGGTGTGGACGTCAAACTAATCTGCGATAATATGGCGGCAACTGTCATGCGCCAGGAGCAGATCGACTGTGTCATAGTCGGCGCCGACCGCATTGCTGCCAATGGCGACGTCGCCAACAAGATCGGCACCTACGGACTGGCCATCATAGCCCGGCAACACCAGGTCCCCTTTTATGTAGCGGCCCCTATCTCAACAGTCGATATATCTCTGGAAACCGGCGCCCAGATTCCCATCGAGGAACGCAAAGCAGAAGAAATCTCTAAGGGCTTTGGCAAACTAACTGCTCCAGTTGATGTACAAGTCTACAACCCGGCCTTCGACGTCACCCCCCACGAATTGGTGACTGCCATAATTACTGAAAAGGGCATTGCCCATCCCCCCTTTGAGCCAACCTTGCGAAAATGGGTCGATGAAAATGCACCAACCTAAGCACTATATTGCCCTGCTGGTGCTACTGGCACTCTGGACGGGTTGCGCCAGCTCGCCTCACACCTCCTCCCCCACTTCAAATCCACAGCCCCGTGCACCGGTGACGCTCAAAGAGGAATTCGACCCTCGGTCCATCCAGGAAGATCTGCTGCTGATCCAGCCGGCGTTTCCCCGCCCTACCTCGGCAGACGCAACTAACGAGGTCGCAACAACCGCAGCGCCTGCACCGGTAGAGGAAGCCAGGTTGCCGGAACTAGAACTGGAACCAGAACCAGACCTGGAACTGGAACCAGAACCGGCGTCAGTGGCGGAAACCCATTTTGAAACCGCAACTACTTATCGGATTCAGGTCATGGCCCTGAGCGACGCAGATCTGGCACGGAAACGCGGCGATGAACTGGAAAAAATCCTGGGTGTCCCGGTTTTCGTGGAGCCGCAGGACCAACTCTTTGTAGTCCGCGTCGGCAATTTCCGCGAGCGCCAAGAAGCCGCAGCAATGAGAGAAAAACTCGCCCTCCTGCAGGTGGAATACCAGGATGCCTATGTGGTCGCCCTGGAGGAAACGCACGAGACCTCTCTCCCCGTTCCACACAGTGCAG
>CAXFTV010000240.1:0-9582 GCA_964005845.1 uncultured bacterium | reverse complement strand
GGACCGGCTTGAGGAGGCGATCCAGGCCTACCAGCGGGCGGTGGAACTGGATGAAGGTTATGCCCGGGCTTGGACTAATTTGGGAACCGCCCACCTGATGGCAGGGGAGAGGGAGGCTGCAAGTAATTCGTTCCTGCGTGCACTTGCTCTGGCGCCGGGTGCTGCCGATGCCCACAGCGGTCTGGGCTATGTCCACCTGTATGAAGGGGACGCCGCTACGGCGCTGAGACATTTCAAAGAAGCGGTGAAGCTGGATTCGGTCCTGGCCGGGGGCTACTACGGCCAGGCAATGGCGTTTAGCGCCCTGGGGGATAGCGCCCGGGCGAAGCAGCAGATACGGCTCTTCCAGCGGCACGCCGCCGGGCAACGGCCAGGTACTCCTTAGGGGCTTTGTCGTCTGACCTTGACTTGTCGCGTCTGCTCTGTTGAATGTTGTAATCGATTTTCAGCAGGGAAAGATGATCCCCCTAAAAAACGCAGGGATCGGTCTTTGGCCTGAGCCCAAGAGGCTCAGATTTCGGGCCACAATCTAGCCGGAATTTTTTATACCTGATGAAGGGGATGGGGCATGGAATTAGCCACGAAAATGCGTCCTTCGGTATCGCTAAAAGCAGTCCTGGTGGGACTAATTCTCTGCCTGGTGATCGCTGCAGGCGAACCCTATGGCGTGCTCTTTCTTAGGGGGTCCGCACTGGCTGCCGATTTTTCCACCGGTGCGGCTCTCTGTTTATTTTTTCTATTGGCTCTTTTGGTCAATCCCCTAGCCAGGCTATTTACCGGTTTGCGTTTGCAAAGTGGCGAATTGGCTACGATTTACATCATGATGATAGTCGCTTCGGCCATTCCCTCGTGGGGGCTGACGATGAATCTGATTCCCTTGCTGGGCGGATTCTTCTACTTCGCCACGCCTGAAAATGACTGGGCTTCGATGATCATTCCGCACCTGTCAGAGTGGCTGGTCCCGAACGAACCGGAGGTCATCTGGAAACTCTTCGAGGGGGGTGCCCGGGGCGAGGCCGTGCCCTGGGCAACGTGGGGTAAATCGCTGTTGGTCTGGGGGCTGTTCATGAGTACTGTCTATTTCGTCACCCTCTGTCTACTGGTTATTCTGCGCAAGCAGTGGATCGAACGCGAGCGCCTGCTCTTTCCCCTGGCCATCCTGCCTTTGGAGATGGCGGACCAGCGGCAGGACCGTTACCTGCCTGCTCTTTTTCGCAATCCGCTGATGTGGGTTGGCTTTCTAATACCGGCATTTTTTAACAGTCTTAATGTTCTTCATTCATACTTCAAAATTGTCCCCAAGGTCGACCTTAATGTATCTGCATCAATTCTGCGCAACTCCGTCAATCTCAATTTCACCCCCCGGTTCGAGGTAATCGGCCTTGCTTATTTGCTCAATCTGGAGGTTTCCTTGGGCGTGTGGTTCTTTGCCTTGCTCGCTCATCTGCAGACGGGCTTGGAGCGCATGCTGGGCTGGAGCATTGGCCCATCACAACCCTTTTCCGATCCGGGATCTCCCAGCGTCGGTCATCTGGCCCTGGGAGCGATGTTCTTCCTGGTGGGTGCAAGTTTTTGGAATGGACGAGAGCATATCAGGGGGGTGGTGCGCAAAGCCTTAAGGGGCGATTCGAAAGTAGACGATAGTGGCGAATTGCTGTCCTATCGAACGGCGGTATGCGGAGCTTTTTTCGGCAGCCTGCTGGCACTGGCCGGACTCCTCGGCGCCGGATTGAACCTGCTGAGCGCTTTGGTCTTCCTGATTGCATCCCTGGTGATTTTTGTCGGTCTGGCCCGCATTATCTCGCAGACCGGACTGGCCTACGCGCGCTCCCCGGTGGCAGCGCCGGTTTTTACGGTAAATACCCTGGGTACCTCCCTGGTGGGGCCAGGCGGTATGACCATACTGGGTCTGCATTTTGCCTGGGCGGCCGATATCAGGACTTTTGTCATGGCTTCTGCGGCCACCGGCCTGAAGATAGCGGAAGTGGTGCGGCTGGAATACCGCCGTCTCTTCTGGGCAATAATGGCAGCCATAGTTATTAGCCTCATTGGCTCAATGTGGTCTGTGGTCACGCTGGGTTATAGCTTCGGAGGGATCAATTTGGACGGGTGGTTCTTCAACGGGTTGCCCCATTTTGCCGGAAACTGGATAACTCAGAATATACAAAACCCCCATTCAGTACAGGTCTGGCATCTCGGATTTGCCGCACTAGGTGCGGTCCTAATGGGTGCTTTGACTTACCTCAAAGGCCACTTGGTCGGTTTTCCCATTCATCCCGTTGGCCTGGCACTGGGGTTGACGGCACCCATCTATCAGGTGTGGTTTTCTATCTTTCTCGCCTGGTTTTTTAAAGTTTTTATCCTTAAATATGGCGGCGTCAGACTCTACCGGCATTTGCGGCCATTTTTTTTGGGATTGACCCTGGGGATGTTCATTTCGGCCGGTTTATGGCTCTTTATAGATTTTTTAAGCGGCATGTCCGGGAATCGTCTTACCGTTGGCTAGGGCGGGGAATGTGGGTGTAGAAATGGACGGAATAGAGCAGGTCTAAGGGTAAGATCGGGCCAGGTTTTTCGGCTAGATTTGCCGCCGTGGCCAATTGAGTTTTGCCATTGCTTTAATAGGACTCTCAAATGATCTCGCCCGTGGTTTTGATCGAGTTAATTTATGAATTATTTCGTCAAAGTATCAGGTTAGCGTTTCAGCAGTGCCTCCCCGGGCCACCTCCCAGGGCGCAGGAGAAATGAGGATGCATAAACCGGAAGAACCCACTAAACCACCCCTGATTAGCGAATTCCTGGGTACTGTTCACGCCTGGCCCGAGCATATTGATGCCATGAAGGAGATCGGCTTGGGCTGGACCCGATTGGATGTACCCTGGGCTCAGCTGCAACCGCGCGCAAACAAAAGCGTCGATCTATCGCGTCCAACCCGACAGGGAAACTTGCGCCAACGCTTTGCTAAAATAGCTGAAGGCAGAATCACCCTGCTGCCCATACTGGGCTACAGCACGGCCTGGGCGGCCGCCGAGTTGCCCTTTGCATTCGAGTCCCGCGGCGTTCGCTACGATCTGCATCCCTGCGGGCAAGAGGAGCCTTCAATCGAGTGTACTGCACTTGATTTACAAAGTGGCGAGCAACTCGGCCGGGGGCCACTGGCCGAAATGCTCGGTGAGCCCGACTGTCTGCCCCCTGCAGATTTACAGACCTGGGTGGATTATTGCGAGTACATCGTCAAGACGCTGTCTGCCCCCCCCTACAATCTCGAATATTTTCAGGTGTGGAATGAGCCAACCATCGAGGCAGGCTTCTTCGCCGGTTCGCCAAATGACTTTGTCGACCGCATCCTGATTCCGGCGGCGGAGATCATCCACTCTCATCACGGAAAAGTGGTATTTAGCGGTTGGCCCTGCAGCAATTCCCTGGGTGAGATGTCTGCAGTGCTTAACTACAACGAGGCATGGAGGCACGTCGACATCCTCGATGTGCATTATATGCCGCCGCTCGTCTTCCAGTGGCTTTACGACGAATGGATCGCCACGGGGCGTTGCGAGGGGATCTGGCAGACGGAAGTTTGTAGTGGAATATCCCATGCCCTTATTCCCGACGAGTACCCGCGCGTTTTGCACTGGGCCCTGGAACACGGTTTAGGAGTCGATGATCCGCACCGCTATAAACTGTTTTTCTACTGTTTTCCAGGCGATGATCGAGCCCCTGCGGGAACCGGCTACGATGGCGCAGGGCTGGCCTTTGAAAACGAGAATTCGACCTGGGGGATTTCGCGGCACGGAGCGGCAATGCAGACCTTGCACCGGCTATTGGCAGGGGAATCTTTGCGCCCATTCAAGGGGGTACACAACAATCTCTCCATCGGACCAACCTTGGATACCCGGCAGGAGAGCATGGAGGCCTTCAGTGTCGACGATCGCCTAGTCGTCGCCATTCATCTGGATCAGACCCATGCCTATTTGCGTATTGACGATGAGCAGCGCGATCTGTGGCACCTGAGCCATCCCTTTCTACGCCGGCTGCGGTTTCTAACTTTGACATTGCCGGAGGTCCCCATCGATGCCGTCGTCTCTGTGACGCGCGTTTCGGTGCGCAATCTGCGCACGCCCCTGGCGCCAAAGCCCAATACCGAGGGGCCTGGTATCGTCATCGACATCGACCCCACAGATACGAGCGAACACGTGCGTGCGTTTGCGGCGGTGCGGCCGCTGGTAAAAGTATTCTATGTGGAGATCCAACTGACTGAGCCGCGCTAGGCCATTTAATAGAAAAAATAATTTAATCCGCTGTCTTAAGTGATCCAAATGAGGTCTGAGCTCAAGGGGGTAGAGATGGCGAATCTGAGGATGTAAATAAATGAAACAAGCTCATTTGTTGGTAGCCGAAGGAAAGACTGAATCAGTTATCGTGCTCGGCAAAAAGCCAGAGCCGGGAGAATTGCATGCAGCGCGGGAGCTGCAAAAATTTATTCGCTTCATAGCTGGAGCGGAAGTGCCGATCCTGGATGGGCCCTCCGACGGCTGTTTTAATATTTTTATTGGGTCAACCGGGGACTTCGAGGAGCTTTGTCTACCGGATGAATCGCTCGGCATTGACGGCTATATCATTAAGACCACTAAGCGGAGTCTGATTCTCGCCGGCAATGCCATTCACTCCTGCCTCTATGCAGTTTACCACTTTCTCAATCAATATTGCGGGTGCGGATTTTTTGAGGACGGAGATCGAATTCCGCCGAGAGAAACGATTGTCTTGCCGGAAATAGATATCCGCGAACGGCCCTTTTTCAGGTATCGCAAATATCCAATGGCGGGCATTGAAATGTACGGTGCGCGTTGGTGGGACTTTGAGGAATGGAAAAAATATCTGGATTGGGGAGCTAAACACCGCTATAACGTTTTGGACCAGCAGGAAAAATTTGTCACCGGATTTGTCCAGCCCTTCATCTGGCGCCGGCTCGGGGTGCAAACCGAATTAACTGACTGGCAGAAAGAACAGATCGACCTGCGCCAGAAAATGTTTGATTACGCCCGCATGCTGGGTATGAAAATTCAGTTCAGTTGCGTTTTCTACGAGAGTCAGGGGGCGCGCAGGCCGGGAAACTACGCCTGGGCGGATAGCCTCCAATTCGACGAATTTATTGAAAGATCTCCCACCCCCGTGCCGCTATTGACCAATAGCTGGAGTGGGGTGCCCTTTCCCTGGATCGATCCCCGCACCGACTTTGCGCGAGAGGTTGTCAGGATCGGTGTTGAAGAGCTCATAAGGCTTTTCGGTACGGACCATCTCTACGCCCTGCGTCAGCCTTCCGAAGATAGCTTTATCGATTTATCGCTGCAAGAACAGCAGGATGTGATACGGTCCGTTATTGTCGATATGCGCACAGTCATCCAGGAAGTAGACCCCCAGGCCAGAATCGAAGGTGGGTGGAGCGGGTGGGAGTGGAGTCTTCCCGAAATCCGCCAGGCACAACTCGATGCCATGCGCGAAGCGGTCGGGGCTGGCCATACTTTTATTGCGGCACCCGGCATCGAACCGGGCAGATTAAGGCAAGAGCGCGTCTATCAAAGAGAAAATTACTTCGAAGGCACCCCCTGGTGGACGGGAGTTATCGGCATGGGCGCCGGCACGGTCAATTTCTTTGGCGATTTGGCGGGTACGATACGCGAAATGCGAATTCTCGCGGACGATCCTAAAGGGATAGAGAAATGCGAAGGTTTCATGTTGTGGCCAGAGGCCATAAGGCGCAATCTCATGGCAGTGGAGCTATACAGCTTGTTGGGATGGGCGGATCCACGGGAAGTTGAGCTAGGAAATTTTCTGCAGCGCTATGCCCTGGCTCGCTATGGCGCAGAAGCAGGTCCAAAATTACTTCCGGCCCTTGAAAAACTCGCGGCTTCGGTTTACAGCTTCAACAGCAATGCCTGTGGCAATATCCCCCTCCACAGAACTTTGGCCGCCGCTGGTGAAATGACCGAGTTGAACAACAATAATCTCCTAAAGTTCATGCCTGAAGTACATGCCGCGCTTGAGGTTATGGTGGCGCAGAAGGATGTGGTTGGCGGCGAAAAGTTTTACCAGTTCGACCTCGTCGACATGGGGAGGGAATATTTGGGTATGAAGATTACCGAGTACGTTCTCAATGCGCGCCGGGCCTTCTACCACAAAGAAAAGGAGCAGATAGGGAAACTCGGCGCCAAAACCGAAAGGGCCTTGAGATTGTTGGCTAAATTGACCTCGGGTCATCCCTGGTTTCGCCTGCGGACCGAGGAGGAATGGGCGTCGAGGTGGCCCGAATTTTTTCCGGGGGCTTCGAATGTTTATTGCAATCGCATCGGCCGCACAACCCTGTTTACGAAGGAAAACTGGGTACTGGATTATTACGGTGACGATTTATGTGAATTGGTGCTTTATTATTATCTGCCCCGGGTCAAGGCGTATTTGGGCGCAATGGTCGATATCCTGGAGAGTGGGGATGAATCCATGTGGCGGCAGGCAATAGGGGCTCCCAACATCAAAGACAATACCATCGAACACGGTGATTTCTACTGGGGCAAACAGCTTTCGGGGCCTCTTATGCGGCATGATCGCGATATCATTCTGGGGTTTATCGAAAATGGGTATCCAAAGGAACAAATCGAATATTATGAAGGCTCGATTGCTAAACTGGTTGAAGAAGTACTGGCAGATTTCCCCCTGCAAGAGATAGTATAAGTACTGCGTTCGGTGGGGAAGGGCAGGTATTCCCTCATCGCAAAGGGCGAGTAGGTAGAAGGTCGGATTTTCAACCTGGCCGCAGTTAGTTTTAAATGGGGACAAATGGCATGAAGAAAGGAATTGCACCCATATTTCAGGGCGATTTTGCCGCCATTGTTAGAAGGCAGGACATCGTTTATCGCCAACCACCGGTCCGCAATGCCGATTACCTTCCGCTCGGGAATGGCGATGTGGGAATGCAGATCGATCCATTCGGATCCCAGGGAATGGGTGGTTGGATAAACAAGGTCGACATTTGGTTGCAAAGACACAACCACCCGGAGAATCCGCTTGCAGGTTTTGCCACCCTGAAAGAGTGGCATGAAGCTAGGGCCGCGGGAGAAGATGCTTTAAAAAAGCTGCTGGCTCTAGAGGAGGCTGAAAACGATCACTTTCCCTCGCAAAACGTAAGACCTCGCGTGGGAGGTCGGGTGGCCAGCGTATTGTCGGTGGAGGGCGAAGCACTGCAAAATATTACATCTCCAGCTTTAAAAGAACCCGTGACAGATTACCTCCAACGTCTCAATCTGTACGATGCCGTTTGCGAGACCGAGTTCACCTGGCCGCAAAACTCCCGTACGCAAGCGCGCAGCTATGTACACAGTAATAAGAATGTAACTTGCATGCGTTTTCGGGATTGGGCGGCAAGAGGTAAGCAGGTAAGTCGCCGGATCAACCTTGAACGATATCGGTGGGAGAAGGGCAAGTGGAGTCAGGGTTGGGAGGGTAGGGAGGAGTTCCAAATTCGCGGAGATCGGGACAACCAGGCTATCCTCGTTGAGTATTCCAACGTCAGCGGCCTAAAGTATGCCCTGGCCTGCACGGTTATAGGTGCGGGTACAAGTTTAGAGATTGATCCGGCCAAAACGAGGAATGAGCCCGTCTATGAATACACGACCTTCAGCAAGGGATGGGTGGATGGTGAACCGCCCGAGGTTATTCGGGAGCAGTGTTTGAGCTGGCCGCTAGTTCAGGGAGATGCTGCCTTTGTAACAGAGCCGGCTGCGGCACTGGATATAACAGTGATAACGGCAATTGTCACCAGCGAAGAAGCCGCAGATCCAAGTGCATCTGCCCTGTCATTATTGCAAGAAGCGCGGCATGCCGATGGCGAAAAGTTGGAGGCCGACCACCGGGCCTGGTGGCACCGTTTCTGGATGAATTCATTTCTCGAAATTGAAGATCCGGACTTTGAAACCTATTGGTACATGCAGAATTATTTGACCGCTTCCAGTTCACGGGGGGCCAATGCGCCGCCGATCTGTCAGCTGTGGCAGCAGCAGGCCGACTGGCCCTGGCAGGGAGGCTACTGGGATTTCAATACGCCGGCCATGTATATATCTATTCAAAGTACAAACCACCCGGAACTGGGCGATCCGTTCTGGAAGACGGTGCAAAGGGCGATGCCGGGTTTTCGGGCGAATGCGAGGGAATTATATGGCGCCAGAGGTATTTTCATGCCGGCCACTTACGGGCATGAAGGATACGAGATAGCTCCGGCCTACTGGCGCTTCCGATATTTCAATACCTTTCTGACTGGCATGCTGCAATACTGGCGTTATCTCTACAGCCTGGACGAAGAACTTTTGGCATTGGAAGTTTATCCCTTTTTAAAAGACGCGTGTCGATTTTATGAAGATTTCCTCGAGTGGCAGCCAGACCTGAACTGCTACAGTGTCCCGTTGCCCTCCTGCAGCTTGAATGAAGAGGGCAGTGAAAACTCCTGGAAGGTAAGGAACGATGCATTTGATGTCGCCGGCATCTGGCGTTTGTTCCACTGTGCCATCGAAGCATCTGAGCGCCTGGATAGGGATGCCCAAATGCGCCAGGGCTGGCGGCAAATGTTGCAAAAACTGGCGCCGGTTCCCTCCAATGGTAAGGAGTTTACGATAAACGAAACTGGTGCTATGGAAGGGCTCGTGCATACGAATCTCGCCGCGATTTTTCCCATGGATGCCGTGGACTCCCGTGATCCCAAAACGATTGCAACCGTTTTTGCGCAAGGCGAATTGGGGATGGGCAGGCAGTGCTTTACAGGGCAAATGTGGGCTGCTTCGGCGGCCTGGATCGAAGGGTCTGATATTTTAACGAAAGCATTGCATCGCTGGTTCCAGCGCCATGTCTTCCCCCATGGCATGGTTGGGGAGGGCGAAATTTTGCCCATTCCCGAATATGGTCGGGGAGGGGTTACAATGCTTATCAATGAAAGTGGTCCCTGGGCACAGGCGGCGATAACGGAAGGTTTATGCCGGAGCCTGTACGATGGGATAATCCGGGTATTCTCTGCACCGCCGCTGAGCCAGGGGGGAAAGCCGGGACCCGCCCGCTTTGGCGGTATTCGGACTGTAAATGCGTTCTTGGTCGCCTCCGAACAGGTGCCTGACTCTAAGGGCCAGATGTCCGTATCTTTTATTGGCATTCAGAGTTTGGCAGGAGCCGTCTGTCGGGTAGCGCTTCCAGACTGGGAAGAAGTTAAGGTCGACAGGGTGGATCCCCTGGGGGGGGGCGTTTTGGAGCCTATCCAGGCAGCAATAGAAGAGGGTGTCGTGACCTTCTCGACGGTAGAAAACGAGACCTATCTGCTCTATCCTGCGGCTCGGCGCCCACCTCGGTTGTGGAGCGAGTGCTGGAAAGATAGGACGCCGCCTTGGCGCCAGTATATCGGCTTGCCGCAAAGGCGGGAAACGAGCAGGCCAACACAGGGTGCCTGGTGATAGATCAGGTGGCCGCACAAGAGGATGCAAACGAGAAAAAATTGGCGGCGGAAAGGGCGCTTATCCACTTTGCAACAGGGGAACTATATGGCGGTTGGCGATTGGC
>CAXFTV010000239.1:0-2837 GCA_964005845.1 uncultured bacterium | reverse complement strand
GGATATCCTTGAGAATATCCAGAAATTCGTCGACCTGGTGCCTCATGGCTTTGCCCCGCAAAAAGAAACGGCACACGGATTCCCCCGCCCGCCGCGGAGAACAAACCAAGGTCTGGGGCCAGATGCCACCGGTGCCCGCACCTATGCGCCGGTCCAGTTCGACAAAACTATCCTTTTCCGTGCCCATTTCCATCAGGGCGCGGCCAAAAAGCGGGATATAGGGCAGATACTCCTGGGGCAAGCCATGGAGGTCGAAGCCCAGATCGAGATAGACGATGCCGTTGGTCGGAAGATCGTGGTACAGGACCTCGATGCCGCGCTGGCTCGTCACCTCCAACGGCAGCGTTTGAGCGCGCCGCTCCAGATCGCCCAGCTGCAGATGTGGCAGGGAGGCCAGTGCTGCAGGTGTATCCGGCGCTTCCTGCTGGCGTTTCAGCTCGTGAGTTGCGCCGACCAGTTCCCGAAGATCGTCCGGCCCCATGGCCATCCGCACCTCTTCCAGGCGGTTTTTTTCTTCTGCTTCGGCCCGCGCCTGCAATTGGGGATCTGGCTCCAGGATTAAGGTCGTGCGGTGCGTATTGTCGAGGAAATAACTCCGTATCAAACCTTCTAGAAAACGCTCGTCGCCGGCCAGCCGTTCTTTGCATGCAGCGAGGGGCGCAGCAAATTCCATGGACTCGCATGGATCGCGATCGTAGAGCCAGGTGGTGAGGGCACGCCGCATCAGCACCAGACCGCGCGGATAGGAACCAGTGTTGTTTTCTCGCAAGCGAAATTCCGCGGTATTGAGTGCCGCGGCTATGGCGCCGGCGTCAATGCCTGCCGCAGCTACTTCTTCCAGGGTGGAGAGCACCAGCGTTTCGACCGCTTCGACGTTTTTGCCTTCGACGCCTTTTAGACCAGTGGAGAAATAGAATTGCCGCAACTCATCCGCGAGCCCGACACCGGCCAGATCCTCTCCCAGGCCGGACTCGATGAGCGCCTGGCGCAAAGGCGAAGCCGGGGTACCGATGAGGATGTGCTCCAGGATGTGAAAGGCCATGCTGAGTTGGGGCTTGACATCGCCGTCCAGCATCCAATTCACCGCCACTATATTTTTCTCTAGGCCTATGCCTTCCGGGCTGACGGCATAGGAACGCAAAAGGCGTCTGGGTGCGGCAAAACGGGGCTGCAGCTCAATGGCCGAGTTTATCGATGCGGGCTCGAATTCTCCAAGGTACTCCCCGAGGAGACCAAGGCGCTGCTGGGGATCGTCGTCGCCATAGAAAAAAATCCGGGCGTTGGCGGGATGGTAATAACGGCGGTGAAAGGCCTCGAATTGAGCGTAGGTCAGATCGGGGATATGCCGGGGATCGCCACCGGAATCGACTCCGTAGGTGTTGTCCGGAAAAAGGGATTGCTGAACATATTTGGCCAGTACTGTGTCACTCGACGAATAGGCCCCTTTCATTTCGTTGAAGACCACCCCTTTATACACCAGCGGATCGCCCCTATTCTCGAGTTCATAGTGCCAGCCTTCCTGCTGCAAAACCTGAGGCGTTAGACGGGGGTGAAATACTGCATCGAGATACACATCGACCAGATTGTAGAAATCCTGTACATTCTGGCTGGCCACCGGGTAACAGGTCTTGTCTGGAAAGGTATAGGCGTTGAGAAAGGTGCTCAGCGAACCTTTGAGCAGTTCCACAAAGGGCTCTTTTACCGGGTACTTGCGCGAACCACACAGGACCGAATGTTCCAGAATGTGAGCGATACCGGTCGAATCCGTCGGCGGGGTGCGAAAATTGATTCCGAAGACCTTATTCTCATCTTGGTTTAGCAGCGAAAGTACTTCGGCCCCGGTGCGATGCTTGTAGCGCAGCACCCTGGTGTTCAGTGCGACGATTTCCGTTTCCTGTATGAGTTCAAACCCGCGTTCCCGCATTGGCCTTTTCTAGGTCTAAAATTAGGTATTCCATCCAGGGGGCTGACCAGTCATAACCCATCCGAGAATCACCTCTGGCCGAACACCTTTTCGCCACCTCGATGCCGGCCATGCTGGATACTCAAATAGCCCATCAATCCAGATCCCAGATCGAAGCGGCGGTCCGACCCAGAATCTGCTCTCTTTCGACCGCGCTCAGAAAAGGCAGCCCTTCCCGTATCAGGGCCAGTTCGCGATCCAAAGTCGGCCAATTGTGTTTGACCCGATGATGCCCAGGGTAGCCGGTTCCCCACACCGTCCGTTCAGCGCCGAATGCTCCCAGTAATTTCCGCAGATACGGATGCATGTCCGCGTAGGGGAAACCCTCATTGGAACGACCCGCCACATCCGATAATTTGAGGAAAATATTATCGCGCCGGGCCAGGTTGACAATCGCTTGGAAGGCAGCTTCGTCGCCCCCGACCTGGGGGTAACCAAGGTGATCCAGGATCAATTTTAGCTGCGGATACCTGAGCGCGATTGCATCTACCTGATCGGCAAACTCGGCCCGTAGGTGGAACTGAATAACGGCGTCCAGAGAGGCGATTTCCTCCCACATGGGTTCGTTCTGCCGGGTCAGCAAGATCTTTTCGTCCGGATAGTACATTGGATGGAAGCGAAAGCCGACCAGACCGCGGTCTTTGATCCAGTAGCGCACCTGGGTGGCATTTTCCGGATCCTGGGGATTTATCATGCCATGCCCGATAAAGCGGTCCGGAAAACGCGCCACCGAGTCGGCGATATAGCCGTTGTCCCAGGTCGACCAGCTGGTCTGCACAAATACGGTCCAATCCACTCCGTGCCGGTCCATTTCCGCCAGTAGTTCATCGGCGGTCGCGGGTTCATCCGGCAGACTGGTAAAATTGGGGGCCGT
>CAXFTV010000238.1:0-3511 GCA_964005845.1 uncultured bacterium | reverse complement strand
GTGCTGAAGATGGGCTGCCAGCACTCCACTGGCAATTTGCGGGGACGTGGCACTAGGGTGATTTCCCGCAGCTCCCGGCCGCGGTGGGACGTTCGGGCCGGCAGGTCGTAGTATTTGCCGCGATGTGCAAAAGAGGCTTCGTTCCAGGCCTTGAAGATGATCTCGACCTGCTCTTCGAACAAGTCGCGGTTGGCCTCGTCATCATCCAGGGGCGATCCTAAGGTCTCCACCTCGCGGGCGATATAACCGCGGCCGATGCCAAAGCGGAGACGGCTCTGGGTGAGGTGGTCGGCGCTGGCGTAGTCTTCGGCCAGGCGCAGTGGGTGCCAGGCCGGCACGGTATTGAACATGCAGCCGAAGTTCAGCTCTCGGGTCAGTTGCGACAGGTACACGGCCAGCATTGGAATATTGGGAATGCCGCCGTAGCCCTCGCGCTGAAAGTGGTGTTCGGCGAGCCACAGGGTATCATAGCCCGTGGCGTCCATTAGGGCGGCGATGGCACGGGCCTCGTCGAAGACTGTGGCCAGGTGGGCATCCGACTCTAGACGTTCGTCGACGGGGAGCCCCCCAAAGCCCATGGTGTCGGCGTCCATTTCCACGTGACCACCAAAAAAGTAGTCGAACCGGGTCGTCATCCGCGCCTCCGTTTTTAGCCAGCTGAGTTGCACCAGGTGATCCTGGAGTGGTTTTTCAATACCTCCGGGTTTACCAGGTGGGATGGTTTTTCGCCGTGCAGGACGTGCAGGATATTCTCGGCGGCGGCCACCGAAGTGCGCAGCATCGATTCTGCGGTGACGCCGGCGACGTGCGGTGAACAAATGAGATTGTCGAGTTGCAGCAGGGGATGATCAGGACGTACCGGCTCCTCTTCGAAGACATCCAGTGCAGCACCGTAGAGGTGCCCGGCGCTCAAAGCCTGGCAGAGGGCTTCCTCGTCGATAATGCCGCCGCGCGCGGTGTTGACCAGGATCGCCCTTGGTTTCATGAGTTCCAGTTCACGACTGCCGATCATATGCCGGGTTTCAGCAGTCAGCGGCACGTGGATGGAAATAAAGTCCGATTGGCGCAAGAGGGTGTCGGATGGCACCAGGGTGGCGCCCGCTGAGCGCGCCTCTCGCTGCGAGATATAGGGGTCGCAGGCCAGAACTTCCATGTCGAAGGCGAGGGCGTGTTTGGCGGTGCGTGCGCCAATGCGGCCCAAACCAAAAATCCCCAGAGTTTTACCGTGTAACTCGAGACCGCTCATCTCATCGCGTTCCCACTGTCCAACCCGAGTCGATGCGTGAGCTGGGATCAGCCGATTGGCGACCGCGAGTATGCAGGCAAAGGCGTGTTCGCTGACCGACTCGGCGTTACTGCCCTCGGTAATTGAGACCGCAATGCCGTGACGGGTGCATGCGCCGATGTCGACATTGTCGTAACCGACGCCGTGGCGCGAGACGATCTTAAGTCTTGGGGCGGCGTGAATTATGGGGGCGGATATGACACAGGTCCGCGCCAGAATGGCGTCTACATCCCGCGCCGCTTCGAGCACTTCTGCTTCCGGGCTATATGAGGGCAATTTGACCAATGTGCTTTGTGCTGCGAGGAGGTCAATGCCGGCGGGATGAATCGCCATATCGGCCAGCAGGACTTTGAAGTTCGGACGAGTTTCTTTCAAGGTGTCGGGGGCTTTCGGGTGCGAGGTTAAATTTAGGGACAAAAAAGCATTTAAATCTAGCGCTTGTCAACATTGGTGCAGAAGACGGGCAAGTCAACCCACTCCATTGATTTTTCCGGGGTGGTTTTACCGTATCTTTTTACCGGGTTGGGCAGCTTGTTCCGGTGCGATGTTGCTGGGGAAAAAAGAGTACTGGGCGCTTAGGCGCGGAAAACGACAGGCGTGTTTCCAAATCTTTCAGCTATTCCCCGGTCTGTCCCTTTTCGTCCTTAAGCTGGTTGACTGCCACAAAAACAGCTTCTTTATTTGTCGGATAATTAAATTGAGGAGCTGCCGATCTGGCGCTGTATCGAAGCGCTGGCAGGGTGAAAAAGCTGCTTGGGTGGAAAATGCCCCAGGTCAGACCCTGGAGGAATTGAAATGAAAGGGAGATAATGCTCACGATCGAAGCAACCGCACACTACGAAATCGCGCCGGCCTGGGCCCTGCTGGAGCGCAAGCTGATCGATTTGATGAATGAAGCGGTGCACCCGTACTTGGAAAAGTACACCCACCCGGACGGCTCGCTGATCTGGCGCGACTACTGGTCGGGGAGCCGGGACGGGGCGGACGACCTCTACGAATCGTGCCACAATTTTGCCCAGTTCTACGCCCTGGGCGGGGGCGATCACCTGCTGGAACTGGCCCATAAACAATGGGATGCCATCACTGCACAGCTAACCCGTTACGGCCGCATATACAAGGAGTACGAGCGCGGTTACGACCAGTTTCACCAGTGCGAGAGCTATATCTACTTCTATTTACTGTGTCTGGCCGATCCGGGCAACCCCAAACTGGTCGAGCGGGCGCGGCGCTTTGCCGGCTTCTACCTTAACGAAGATCCGGAGGCGCCCAACTACGACCCGGTACACAAAATCATCCGCGCGCCCCACAATGGCAGCGGCGGTCCAGCCTGGGGCATGTCGGACGACGACGGCAATGCGTCCTACAACTGGTCGCCCGGCGGCATGGCGGTCTACGGTTTGCCGCTGAGCGACGTGCCCGGCATCGAGGATTACGACGACTTAAAAGATCCGCAGAAGGCGCGCGCAATGGGCCAGGCCATGGCCGCTCGTTTTCGCACTGGAGATGTGGGCAACAACCTGCACGTCAACGGCCTGATCATGAACGCCTTTCTGGCCACCGGCGATCCGAAGTACAAAGATTGGCTGCTGGAGTACGTGGGGGCCTGGCTGGAGCGGGCGCGGGCAAACGGCGGCCTGATGCCCGACAACGTCGGTCTCAACGGCCAGGTGGGGGCCGACCACAACGGCAAATGGTACGGCGGTCTCTACGGCTGGACCTGGCCGCACGGCTTCTACAATCTGGGTTTTGCCGCGGTCACCGCAGCCAACAATGCCTACTTGCTCAGCGGCGACGAGCAGTACTTCGAGTTGCCGCGCAAGATGATCGACACCGTGCTCGAACAGGGCATGGAAGCCGACTACGATGAGTGGAAGGAGCGCATCAGTATCCGGGCGCACTACGTCGGCCTGGAGCGCACTCTGGGGCCAGACAGGCGGACCTGGCTGGTGCCCTTCCGCTACGGCGACAAGGGGTGGACAGACTTTCAGCCGATGCAGCCGGTCTACCCGCTCAATTTGTGGAATGTCTCGGGGGCGGCAGAGGACTGGCAGCGCGTCGAATTCTTACGCGCCCGCAGCGGTTACGACTGGAGTCGGGTGGTACCATTCCGCGACAAGGGCGATATGAACCACGACGAGCCCTGGATTCTCTACCTGCTGGGCGAAAAACCGGACTATCCCGAGCAAATGCTGGGGGCTACCTACGCCCAGGTCTGCCACCGGCTGG
>CAXFTV010000237.1:0-3016 GCA_964005845.1 uncultured bacterium | reverse complement strand
CTGTCAATGAAAGCAGGAGACCTCTACTTGCTCAGCAGTCAAACGTGGCATAGAGGTGCGCCCAATACCTCGGATCGAGTGCGTTATCTTTTCCACCAGGTTTACGGGCAACGCTTCGTGGCCCAGCGCTTCTGGCCCTATCTCAACTACCACATGCCCGATTATGTGCTCGAAGGGGCAGATGAACGCCTATTGCGGGTACTGGGCAAACATCCCGAAATGGCATATGGATAAAAATTCAGCTAAGAAGCCGCCGGAACGGGACTTGGCCGCCTAATCCAATACTCGATTTTATATCGTTGACCACTTTTTCGAGGCCCCTATGGTTAAGCTCTTCATATCATTTGCAACGGAAGAATTCATCACCCCCGCTCACAGCGAAATCCTAATAAAAATTGCCTCCATTCTCGCCGATAGATCCATAACCGGAAGCTTTCATCTGACCGGCGAATTCGCCAGAAGCCTGCGGCACAATCGGCGCTTGGACCTTATCGAGGCCTTGCGGCAGCATGAAATCGGCTATCACAGCAATACCCATGGCGCCCATCCCTTTATCGGGAGCATATGCGAAAATAATTCGTGGGATTCCAGCGTGGAAAAACTCATGCGGACAGAAGCCAAAGGTATTTTGGACATCGAAAGTATCTTCGCCAGGCGCCCGGCTTATTACGTCACCGAATTCACCAAGGCGCCGCAACTCATTTACGCATTGCGCGCTCTGGGAATTGATTTACTGGGATTCTCTGGCCTGCCGCAAGACGGCGGCGTGCCCTTCAGCTGGTATACCGGATCGCTCTGTTACACCGGCGCGATGATGGGGGTGGAATCGCCGCCGCACCCAGACCGTCTACAGAACATGAAAAATAAATTCGACACCCTGTATCAGCAGGAAAAAGCCAGAGGCGCAAACGGCGCAATAAAGCTCTTTAACCATCCCTACAAGTTTGCCTACAACAACAATATCGCCTCCTGGGTCTCCAAAAATAAAATTTACAAGAGCTACGATATCCACTCACCGTGGATTGTGCCGCAGGAATCTCTATATCCCGAAAAAACCACCGCCCTTTTATTCGGCGAATTCGAATACTTTCTCGATTATATTCTGGCCAAAGGCGATAGCGAATTTCTATCAACCGCCCAAATCGCCCTGCCGTACAGGAGCGAACCGCCGCCCTTTGTCGCACGTGAGACATTCTCGCAACTGGTGCGGCAAATTGACCAAAAAATTACCTGGCTGAAAAGCGGCAGAACAATTTTTTCGCCAGCCGAAATTTTTGCGTTGATGACCTATGCGCTGAAATACTTCTCCGATCACCGCAAGCTTCCGGAATCACTGCCGCGGCGCGATCCGCTAGGTCCAACGCTCGAGTCGCGCCCCCTGGGTGAAGCCCTGAGTATACCCATTGATGTAATTATGAGGAATATCGCCGCTGTCGATCGAGAGCTCGAGTTTTCCCAGCAGTCTCCTAGCGAGATTGAATTTTCAGACGCTAAGATTCCCCTGGCCTCTGCTTATTTTGCCTTCGCCAGGTTAGTGCAGAACCCCATTCCCAATTCTGGCAGGCTGACTTTTGAACCACGCGAACCGCTGCCTGAAATCGCGGCAAACGACTATTTTGACGCCAGTTCATGGACTAAAGAATCGTATCCCGAAGGCTTCACCGGCAAGGGCATCTGTGCGCATTGCCGCCTGCAAAGCTGGACCTATAAACCCGCGTCCTGAAACAGAAGCCCCACCCCACCCGCCGTGCCGCGGCGATCGCCGGGAAACCGCTAGCAGCAGAGTTTCCTCCGCCCGCCAGAGTCGCCCCCCTTTCAGGGGACTGCAACGAAATTCGCCGCCAGGCCGAGCATGACCCCCATGCTCACGACGTCGGTTCCCGTGGTCAGAAAAATGCTTGAGGCGGCCGCCGGATCGGCACCAAATTTTTTCAGCACGACTGGAACGAAGGCCCCCATCAAACCGCTCGTAATACAACTTACCGTTAAAGCCACCAGTATGATAAGAGACAGTGCGAACGCATGGGGGTTGCCCTGCTGTATGGCGAGAAAGTACATCGCCGCGGCGCATATTGCTCCGGTCAACAAACCGTGAATTAGGCCGAGGGCCACTTCTTTTGAAAGTTGCCTGGCCATTTTAGGACCGATATCTCCGAGGGCCAGTTCGCGAATCAGCACCGCAAGAGCCTGTGCCCCCGTATTGCCCGACTGTCCGGCCAGAATCGGAAGAAACAAGGCGAGCAGAACGATCTTATCGATCGTATCCTGGAATACCCCGACAACAGCTCCGGCGATAAATGCAGTGATGAGATTGACGAGAAGCCAGGGACCCCGCATTTTGACACAACTAAGTATCGATGATTCGAGGCCTTCCTCGTTGGACACGCCCACCATCAAACCGCTTTGGGCCCGCAATTGCATAGCATGGGCATCATTCACATGATTGCCTCTCAATGTTCCCAATAATTTCCCTTCATCGTCAATCACTGGAAATTCAGGTATTTGTTTACCCGCTATGGAATTGAAGGTTGCGAAAATATCATCTGTTGCCTTCAGACAAATGGCATTTTTAAAACAGATATCTTTCATAAGAGCGCTTGGTTCATAATAAAAAACATCTTTAAAAACTAAAACTCCAGTCAATCTTTGATTGTCATCGACAACCATCCCGTAGGTAAAGAGGATCTCCTGGGGGATTTTTTTTATTTCCTTGATCGCATCAGCAATCGTCTGGTTCTCATTCAAAACCAGGGCGGCAGGTTGCATCAATTCGCCGACTGTATTCTCCTGGTAATCCAAGCCCATTTTCCATTGAGAAGACAGTTCGCTGGGGCATTCTTCCATTAGCTTTGAAAGAATGGCCGGGTCGAATTTTCTCAGGAATCTCAAAACTTGGATTTTCGGTATGGTAGCAAAAAAGTCAACTAACTGATCTGTAGAAAAAACACTTAAATCTTTATATTTTTGATAATTATCTTTCGTAAGTTCCATAATTAACCTGCCCCCATCTATGTGT
>CAXFTV010000236.1:0-7675 GCA_964005845.1 uncultured bacterium | reverse complement strand
TGGAAAAGATAACGCACTCGATCCGAGGTATTGGGCGCACCTCTATGCCACGTTTGACTGCTGAGCAAGTAGAGGTCTCCTGCTTTCATTGACAGGGATTTCGGCCCCTGGCCGTCGAAGCTCGGTTTTTCCGGATCGTTCGGCTGTCTTCCTGCGTAGTGACTGCCGGGAACAAACTGGCTGGGACCGTATTGGTCCTCGTCCTGATCCGTGAGCGCAATCTGGAAGGACATGCGGAAGACGGGCATGCGCAGGCGGCGGTCGTGGGATTTGATCGCGTCATCGTCGATCGGAAATTCCAGGCTGTCATCTATATGGAAATTATTGATGCCGAGATCTTTCCGATTCAGAATACACCCCTGGGCCATGCAATGGCACTGTGGTCCCAAGACCGCTTCCGCAATGGATATTATAGGCTCTCGCACGAGCAGGTCGCGAAACATCCTGTCGCATTCGAAGAGCCGGTGCACGACAATGGGCGCCTTGCCCTCGTGCCGTGGATTGATTTTGACATTGCGCATTTCGGCGAAATAGGGTTCGGCGAAAATCTGGTCCACGCGTCTACATATCCGCTGGCATTCCCCGCGTGCCAAAACACCGCGGATGACAGTGGCCCCATTGCTGTAAAAATCGTCGAGAATGGGTGTTAATTCTTCTTCGGTGAATGGTTCGTATAGCGCCATAGAATTTCCTCGGATGAGACAGCGGGATTTAGTATGTCAAATGCACTCCTGGCTCGTTTCGGCCCCTCGCCGCTCGAGCAGCAGACGGCCAATGATAACCGGAGCAAAAAAAATGTGTCGCTTTTGCAAGTGCGGACTATGTCCAATAGGGCGAATCGTGCGACCGGGGTTATAAAAAACCGGCGTTTCGTCTGGAAACGCCGGTTTTGAGATTTATCGGGTAAAAGACTTACTTGATTTCGAAGCCGGAATCCGTGATCGCTTTGGCAAGATCGGCCTGTTTGACTTTGGCCGGATCGTAGGTCACGGAGGCATGCCCGGATTTGGCGCAAACCTTGTCGACGGTTACGCCTTTAATGCTGGCGAATTTTTTGCTCAACTTGCTTTCGCAGCCGGAGCAACTCATGCCCGCGACTTTGAAGGAAGTCGTCTGGGCCGCGACTTTGAATCCGGTCGCTTTGATCGCGGTCGCGATGGCCTCGGGTTTTATTTTGGCCGGATCGTAAGATAGGGCGGCATGTCCCGATTTGGCGCAGACTTTGTCGACGTTGACGCCGTCCAGGCTGGTGAACTTCTCGCTCAATTTTGCTTCACAACTGCCACAGCTCATACCGGTGACCTGGTAACTGATTTTGGCGAGCTTGGCATCTTCCGTTTTTTCCACTTTTTCTGCCTTCGCTGCCGCACCGATCGCGACTGCTGCAACGAGGCACATAGCGAAAAATATGCGCATGGTTCGTCTCCTCATTTTCTTTTTGGGTTCAACGTGAAACAACTCCACTGCCGCCGAATCTTTCGACCTTTGCAACGACGATAGCCGCAATGCCCAGCGGAACCATGCAATAAATTATATTTTTTTATCGCGGATAATGCAAACTCGCCGTTCTTTGCGTTTTTAGCCTTTATTCCAGGCTGATCTGGCGTCTGGGGATTATAGAGGTCTCTTTGGGTTTTATGTCAGAGCGCGGGAGTTCCATTTGCAGAGATTCCCGCTGTGGTCTCGGGTGAGGTGCCGATAAAGCGCCTGAAGAACGAGATGCACCACTTTGATAAATCCGCGGATTTTCCGGGCCGCCGCCCCGGTAGCGTCCTAGGGGGCAGACGGATCGATCCAGGACGTCCAGTTGCTCAGCGACAGGGCGCCGTCGGCGAGGAGTGTGGTCCCATTGATGTAGCGGGCGCCCGGTGAGCACAGGAAGAGCGCCAGGGCGGCGATTTCGTCCGGTTCGGCGAGGCGCTGGGCGGGGATATCGCGCAACGCGAGCGACTGGTAATCGTCGTGTTCCAGCTGCTCGAACTCCGCTTCCTGCAAGCCTTCAGTGGCGACGAAGCCCGGGGCGAGGGCGTTTACGGTGACACCGTGGCGGGCGTAGTAGAAGGCCAGCGATTTGGTCAGGTTGGCAACCCCGGCGCGGGCCGCGCCGGAATGCGCGAAGGGCGGGGCGCCGCGTTCGAGCGCGTAGATGTGAATGATGTTGATGATGCAGCCGAAGCCGTTTTCCGCCATGTGGGGACCGACCCGGCTGCACATGTTCCAGGTGCCGTTGAGGTTCAGGTCGATGACGGCGCGCCAGCCGCCATCGCTGATCCGGGTGGGCGCCGCCGGGAACTGACCGCCGGCGTTGTTGATGAGAAAATCGAGGGCGCCAAAGCGCTCCACAGTTTTCTGGAACAGCTCGTCTACGGCTTCGGGTTCCCGGATATTGGTCGGCACTGCAAGGCAATTCGCACCGGTTGCGGTGATTTCCGCCGCCGTGGGGACCAGGTTTTCCGGATTGCGGCTGGCGATGACGAGGTTGGCGCCGAGGCGAGCGAAGGCCAGGGCGATGTGTTTGCCAATGCCGCGGCCACCGCCGGTGACCAGGGCGGTGCGGCCGCTGAAGAGTTCGGGTGAAAATATCTTCAGTGGATCCGCTTCGGCATTCATGGTCTCTCACCTTTCCGTGAACTGCGCAACGCGCTCGCTGCTGGCCGGGTCGAGGAAGCCGCGCACTGTCGCTTCGGTTTCGAGCTGCATGGCATGTTCCGCATCCATGTGGCAGGCCCGGTTGATCACCTTCTTCAGGTCACTGCTCGCGCCCGCGGGCAGTTCGGCAATGCGCCGGGCCACCGCCTCGGCCTGGTCGAAAAGCTCAGTTTCGGGCACCACTTTCCAGGCCAGACCCATCTCCAGCGCCTGGTGCGCGTCGAAGCGTTCGCCGAAGAGAATCAGCTCTTTCGCCTTCTGCAATCCGACGAGTTTGGGCAACAATGTGGTGAGGGCCCCGGTTACGAAAACGCCGAGCGAAATTTCGGGGAAAAAGCAGCGCGTGCCCGCGGCCATGAGCGGCAGATCGCAATTGACCACCCACTCCAGGCCGCCGCCGGCCGCCCAGCCGTGGATCGCGCCGACGATCATCTTCTCGCCCATCACCATCTCGCGGGTGATGTCCTGGATGGATTCGATGTAGGCCCGGGCGACTGCCTCGGAAGCGACCTGGCGATCGAATTCCTTCAGATCGTCTCCGGAACAGAATGCGCGACCGGCTCCCCGCAGGACGATTGCGCGCACAGACGGATCGGCGTTGCTGTCGGCAAGGATCGCCTTCAGGGCGGACAGCAGGGATGGGTTTATCGCATTGAGTCGCTCCGGGCGATTCAGAGTGACGGTACAGACGCCGTCATCGACATGGCTGAGGACGGAGGGATTCATTTCTTCTCCTTGCGGATGACCCGGCGGGTCTTGCCCGCGGTGCGCGGCAGGCTGTTCGGCGGCATCAGGGCGATTTGCGCCGTGACCTGCAGCGCGCTCTTGATCGCTGCGGAAAGCGCATGCTCGAGCGCCGTGTCCCCTTGCCGTCCGGGGAGCAGCTCGACTTCGAGCGGCAGCCGGTCGTAGGGTCCAGGTCCCGCCAGGACGATCCGGTATTCTCCCGAGAATTCGGGGAATTTGTTGATGAGAGTCGCCACTGATGTCGGGAAGACGTTTATGCCGCGCACCACCACCATGTCGTCTCTGCGGCCAATCACGCGAAAACGCGGTGCTGTGCGTCCGCAGGCGCAGGGGCTGGTGCCTGTGAGGACGATGATATCAGCGGTGCGAAAGCGCACCAGGGGTTGGCATTCCCTGGCCAGGTGGGTGAGCACCAGTTCGCCCTCGACGCTTTCCCGCCATGGCAGACTTTCCCCCGAGACCGGATCGACTACCTCCGGATAGAGCACGTCCAGAGCGACAAAATGCAGATCCTTCGAGTGCTCACATTGGGCGGCGAAGTTACACATCACATCCGCGCTGCCGTAATTGGCGTTGCGCGCCTTGAATCCCCAGGTCGTCTCCAGGCGCGTGCGAAAGCCGTCGTCGTCCAGCCCCGCTTCACCGCCGAAAAGTCCCAGCTCCAGCCCAAGGTCCCGCGGAGACAGATCGCTGAAGCGCTCTTCGATGACTCGTTCCAGCACCATCGGATAGGAAGGCGTACAGGATATGGCGGTGATGCCAAGTTCCCTGATCGTGCGTATCAGCAACTCGCTGCCGCCGATGCCAAAGGGGATGACGGTCGCGCCGGTCATTTCCAGCGTCGTGTGATCGGTAAAGCCGCCCATCCACAGCTGATAGTTGAGACAGTGGACGACGCGATGCCGCGCCCCCAGGCCGGAGGCGCGTTGCGCGCGGGCTCCGACGATGGCCGTCTGCTGTGCATCGGCAGCGCTCATGACCAGGTTCATGGGGCGGCCAGTGGTACCCGAAGAACGGTGGACGCGAACGACCGATTTTTCCGGTGCTGCCAGGAAAGACCCGAAGGGCGGTACTGCGGCCTGGCTGCGCTGTAGCATTTCCTTGTCGCAAAGGGGTAGCGAGGCAAGATCTTCGAGGCCTGGAGCTACTCTTCGTCCCGACCACAGATCGGAGAAGAAAGGGGAGTTTTCGAGGACGTACTCGTACTGTCGATGCCAGCGCTCGCGTTGCTGCGCGACAATTCGGTCGAGTGCTGTGAAGTCGGCTGTTGGTGAAGGCTCCATTGTCACTGACCACTCCCGTGGCGGTTGCCGGCATCGGCCTGGCTGTTGATGATCTGTGGTTTCGCAGTTTTTCTGCCGGCCTAAGTAGCGCCGGTCACCGACCCGTCGGCGCGCAGGCATTATAAAAGGGCTTTTGAGAGAATGGGTCAAGCGGTGTGGGCGTCTTTGCGGCCTCTGCTTGCCGGCTGGGCCGAAGCGGTGGAGGAGGGGTTTCGCCTTGTGCTCTGGAGCTTCGGGGGGGGCTGAATTTGGCGGCTATGCCAGCGGCAGGGGAGCGGCGCGTAGGGGACAAGGCGGCAGTGGTAGCGTTCAAACCTCCGAATGGAGATCTATCCCGTCTTATGCGCTTCTTCCTCGTTGAAGCGGAAAATCCGCTGCGCCCTGGCGGATAGTCCGGCCATGATTTCCGGAGCCAGCGGATCGGCTGCTTTGTACTGATATCCCAGGCTTGGAAAGTGGCGGTGATAGACCAGGGACAACATGGTGCGGCGGCGATCGGTGGTATTGGGCGTTGCCCGGTGCCAAACGCGCATATCGCGCACCACAGTGGAGCCGGCGGGCATATTGGTGCGGATGGACGATACTGTTTTTGCCCGTTCTTCTAGGCGGCCGGCAGCGCCGCCCTCGGCCGGGTCTAGCTCCTCTTCGTGGTCTGTAATCAGATGGGTCCCGGGCCATACTTCGGTACTGCCGTTGGCCTCCGTAAAGTCGACCAGTGGAATATTCACTACCAGCATATGGGTTGGTAGGGCAACCGGCAGCTTTGGAAAAAGATGCATCTGATCGCGGTGGATAACCTGGGTTTCATTGCAGTTCGGTGCCGTCGAGTTGCAATGATAGGGCAGTTTGGCCCAAAAATCGCAACCCAGCAAAAGGTCCATGATTTGTACGGCCCATGGGTTTTCAATGGCCAGTGGATCGAGGAAAGGCATACTTAAAAGGTCGCCTGGTTGGCGGCCTTCCAGGTGGCCATCCCAGGCCTTGCGCATCTTTTCTACCCACGCCGGACGCATTGTTTTTTCCAGGATGACAAAGCCATTTTCACGCACCTGGCGCACCGCTTCAGCGAGGCTAGTCTCATTCAATTGTTGTCGTTCGATTTCTCGTTGTGAAAGTTTCATCTGTTATTGCGAATCCTCTTGGCGTTCGGCGGCGATCTGCGGGAATGCCGTGCCGTCCTCTGGTTCGTAGGCCAGGATCCGGCAGGTCGCTTCGATATCGAGCCACATCCGCCGGTGGCGCGAGCTGCCATGCACGATGGCAAAGGGCAGGTCGTCTACCTCCACGCAGCGAGCGAAGAGCTGGGCGGTGTCGCGTGCCGACAGCATATAGGAGGGTTCATCGGCATCCCAAGGGCCCGCCTGATCGAAGCGCGGGTTGCCGAGCCGCACCACGATGGCCGAGAAGCCATAGCGCTCGGCATACGACCGGGTAATGGCTTCCCCCCAGCACTTGGAAACTCCATACAGCCCCTGCGGCCGCACCGGTCGATCCGGAGTCACGGGGGGGTTAGGGCCGTGTCCGCGCACGGCGTAGATGCTGCTTGTGAATACGAAGCGGCGGCACCCGGCTGCCGCCGCGGCTTCCAGCATATTATAAGGTCCGACTACATTGAGCGGCAACAGCGAGTCGGCGAAGTTCTCGCTGGAAGGGTCGGCGGCGAGGTGGACGACGGTGGGCACGCCCTCGCAGATGCGCCGGCAGTCCTCGGGATCAGTCATGTCGAAAGGCGCGAACTCCTCGTGAGCGGCGAGCGCAGCGATCGGGCGGCAGTCGGCCAATCGCAAAGGGAACCGGTTGCCCCAATGGCGGCGCAAGATACCACCGACCAGACCGGCAGCTCCCGTGATCAGAACTTTCTCGACCATGCGCAAATACAATCGGCCAGGAATAGGTGTGAGGTGAGCGGAGATTCTGCTTGCAGCGCCAGCAGGCAAGATATTTACCCGGGCGTGTCTGAGAATTATAAACGGCCTTTTAGGGGGGTGGGTCAAGCGGTGTGGGGGGCGCCGGCTGGTATGGACGGAGCAACCAGACACACGCCATAAAACGAATAAATAGAGTTCAAACGGTGGAAATAGACAAGAAGGCCAAAAAAAGCAATTTCAGCATAGCGATCCATTACTGAATCAAGTAGTGCGCCAGATGGTTTAGAGCCGCTGGCAATTCGCAAGAGAGCACCATCCATATGATCGAGTACGCCAGCGAATGTGCAGCAATTTCAAAATGCCTGGCTTTCACCGTTCTCCTGGTTTATCTTCGATAACGAATTTCTGCGTTTGCCCACGCGAGCGCTTACGGGCAAAATCCGTGGCTAAAAAAATCGCCGCCCGAGTTTGTCCGCAAGCGCTCGGACCTGCTTCCTGGCCATGTATGGACCCGGGCTATCCTCGCGCGCCATACGCCAATTAAGGGTATATATCATGCTCACAGATCCTCAGCTAGATCAATTCGACCGGGAAGGCGCCCTTACCATCGACACACCCTTGACGCCGGAGGAGCTGCAGCGGCTGAGAACGACCTACGATCAGCTATTCCCCGGTGCAGACAGTGAGGCGGCGCGCGAACATGCCCGCCAAAGCCGCACCGCCAACTTTTTCGATCAGCCGCTTATCGATCTGATTCAGCATCCCTTCTTCGAAGAGGTCGCGGCCTGTGTGCTACGGGCTGGCGAGGTCCACTTTCAGAATATCGCTATCAGCAAGACCTATCCACGTCCAGAGGAGGAATTCAGTTTCACCCAGCACACCGATATCCAATACTGTCTGGACGACCTCGACGCGACGCCGCGGCGGATGGCCCTCTCCTTTTTTATCTGGCTCGACGACGTCAACGAAAAGCGCGCGCCGCTGATGTACCGCCGCGGTAGCCACCGCCAGATTGCGGCGTGGCGCCAGCGCGATCCCGTCCTGCGCAACGAAGAGCCCCACGTATACGGCACCACCGAGGAAAATCTGCCGCCGCTCGACTATGAGCCGCCCGTGCCGATTGTCGCG
>CAXFTV010000235.1:0-2399 GCA_964005845.1 uncultured bacterium | reverse complement strand
TGCTCTCGATCCGCGCCGATGCATACCACGCCCACGACCTGGATTCACTGTGGCCAGCCACCCGAGCCGCCCGGCGCCGCCAGGTGCCGCTGATTTACGACTCGCACGAGTTCTGGATCGAGCAATCTTCGCTGGTCCACCGGCCCTCTATCCGCGCTTTCTGGGCCCACCTGGAAGGGCGCCTCGTACCCCGGACCACTCACGTTATCACCGTAAGCGACTCCATTGCCCGCTCTCTACAAGAGCTCTACCAACTCGAGACGGTCACCGTCTTGCGCAACCTGCCGCTCTACCGCACTCCGGTGGAAACCCGGCGCATCCACGCCGAACTAGGCCTCGACCCAGACCGCTTTATCGCACTCTACCAGGGGGGCTTCCTGACCGGAAACGGACTATCCGAGCAGATAGAAGCGCTCGCCGAAGTCGATGGGGTGACCTTGGTCTTGATTGGCGATGGGCCCTGTGAGGCGGCGCTCAAGGCGCAGGTCCAGCAGGGCGGTCTGGAGGAAAAGGTCTACTTCATCCCCAGAGTACCCTTTGGCGAATTGCACAGCTATACCTGCGCAGCCGATCTGGGATTGTGCCTGATCAAGGGCACGGGAAAGAGTTTCTACTATTCCATGCCCAACAAGATGTTCGAGTACATGATGGCCGGCCTGCCGGTACTGGCCAGCGATTTTCCCGAAATGCGTTCAGTTGTCCAGGCATCGGGCGCCGGCCTGGTCGTGGACCCCCTGAATTTAGCAGCCATCCGGCAGTGCATCCAGGGACTCTTAGACGAACCCACCCGAATCCAGCAGTACGGAGAGGCCGCGCTGCGAGCCGCACGGCATTACAACTGGGAGCGGGAAGCCGACAAACTCATCCAGCTCTACAACGCCCTTTGAGACGACCCTTGCCCGCGGACACTGCAATTTCGCTCAGTGTTGTCATTCCCACCTACGACGAACCCGAAAGGTTGGAGGCGGCCCTAAAAAGTCTGGCCGCCCAGGATTATCCAACCCAGTGGGCCGAACTCATCGTGGTGGACGATGCCTCCCCGCGCTTCGACCCGGACGGTCTCCGGGCCGCGGCAGAAGGTTTTCCATTGCAACTGATTCGCCATGAAACCAATCGGGGCCGAGCCCGAGCACGCAACAGAGGCGTGGAGGCGGCCAGCGGTGATATCATCGTCTTTCTCGATAGCGATATGACGGTAGAGAGCGACTTCCTTCGGGCCCATGCCGCCGCCCATCGAACCCACCCCGGGTCCGTGATCATCGGCAATATCCTCTTCGGGGACCAGATTCCAGACACCTGCCTTTCGCGCTACATCGATAGCCGCGGTGTGCACCGACTCAAACCAGATGAAAGCGTGCCGTTTAAGTGTTTTGTCACCGGCAATTCCTCGGTGCGGCGGGAACAACTGCTACAAGTCGGTCTCTTCGACGAAAGTTTTACGGCCTACGGAGGCGAAGATCTCGAACTAGGTTACCGCCTGCATCTGCACGGCATGGAATTTCGCTATGCTCCACGGGCTCTGTCCTTCCACAACCATTTGCGCACGCTGGAGCAAATTTGTCAGCTCATGTATATCTACGGGAATAAATCCCTTCCTCTGCTGCTGCAGAAACATCCCTCCCTTTCCCCCCTGCTCCGACTTAGCTTCCTGGAAATGCCACGCTTCTCCCCCAGGCGCCTGTTACTGCGCCTGGCGCTGGCGCCAGTGGTCTTCGCACCCTTCTTCCTGTTCGCCCGCTGGTGTATGAAAGGCCATGTCCCCGATCTCGTCTTCGACTACCTGTGGTGGTACAATCGCACGCGTGGTTTTCTGAACTCCGATCTGTGAAAGCTCTCTGTAGAGATCCGTTGGGGAAAAGGCACTTCTGGACGCGAAGGTTTTCCAGATGCCGGCTAAAATCACAACTTCCTTGCCAAAATTTGTTGAACTTCTATCTTTCTGGGGAGTCTATTGCTCTACCAGTACACCTGACTGCTCAAAAGGAGGAGCTACTTTGCTTAAAAGTAAGATTTTACTCTGCGGATTCCTGAGCTTCTTTACGGTTATCACGGCAGCGCCTGGTCGAGCCCAGGATGGCAAGACTATTTTCGGAGAGAATAAAAAAGAGACATTCAAGGCCATGAAAGGGATCTCCAAGTCACTGGGCGTCAAGTGTTTGTACTGCCACGTAAAAGAGGGTGGAAAAATAAAATACACAACCGATACGCCACATAAAAAACTCGCTCGCCTGATGAAGGTCAGTTTTGTCGACAGTTTGGCGCAAAAGGGTTCGCTAGAGCTGGAGATTGCCGAAGAGCATCATAAAACCATGGTCAAGGCCGTTTACCAGGCCAAGGGTGAGGATGCCGGCATCCACCTGACGGCCACCACCAAAGATGGCAAATCCCACCAAAAGGTG
>CAXFTV010000234.1:0-5317 GCA_964005845.1 uncultured bacterium | reverse complement strand
TCTATCTGCGGGGGCGGCTACCGACCCGGCCGTCATTGAAAATACCCTCAAAAAAGACCCGAGTGAAAACGAGGAAGATGCTCTCACCCGTATTTACAACCTTCTGAGGCCCGGGGATCCGCCCAATATTGAGACTGCCAGAGGGCTTTTAGACCGACTCTTTTTTAATTCAAAGCGTTATAATCTCGGGGATGTAGGCCGCTATCGCATTAATGGACGGCTCAACCTCGAACTGCCTTTCCAAAGCACCATTCTGCACCTCGAAGATTTCGTCTCCATTATTCGCTACCTGCTGGAACTGCGGATGGGGCAGGGGCATACCGATGATATTGATCATCTCGGCAATCGCCGGGTTCGCTTGGTCGGCGAATTGCTAGCTAACCAGTTCAGCATCGGGCTAACCAGAATGGCGCGAACCATACGCGAGCGCATGAGTTTGCGTGATGAGGCGCAAGTCACCCCTCACGACCTGGTCAATGCCCGAACGGTTTCGACTGTGGTACAGGCTTTCTTCGGTAGCAGTCAGCTTTCGCAGTTCATGCAGCAGACAAATCCGCTCGACGAGTTGACGCACAAACGTCGCCTCAGTGCTTTGGGGCCGGGCGGCTTGAGTCGCGACCGGGCGGGGTTCGAGGTTAGAGATGTTCACTACACCCACTATGGTCGGATCTGTCCTATCGAGACGCCCGAAGGACCAAATATTGGACTGATTTCATCGCTTAGTACCTATGCTAGGGTAAATTCCTTCGGCTTCGTCGAGACGCCGTACAGGAAGGTAGTTGATGGTATCGCTACTATAGATATCGAATATCTTACTGCCGATCAAGAGGACCGTTACACTATTGCTCAGGCAAATGCGCCTTTGAATGAAAAAGGCGCATTTGTCGATTCATTGGTAAAGGCGCGCCAACGGGACGACTATCCTATGATTGCTCCAGAAGAAGTCGAGTATATGGATGTGTCACCCCGGCAGTTGGTCAGTGCTGCAGCCGCTCTGATTCCCTTCCTTGAGCACGACGATGCTAACCGGGCGCTCATGGGGTCCAATATGCAACGCCAAGCAGTACCTCTGCTTTTTACCGAAGCCCCTCTGGTAGGTACTGGTATGGAGAGCAAGGTGGCCAGGGATTCTGGTGCTGTCGTCCTGGCGCGCAACCCGGGGGAGGTAGTAAGGGTTGATGCCGATCGGATTGTCGTAAGGCGAGACAAGAAGCACAGTACCCCGCTTTCACCCCTTGATACGGCCGATGAGGATGAGTATAGGCTGACAAAATTCAGCCGCTCCAATCAAGATTGCTGTATTAATCAGCGCCCTCTGGCCCACGTGGGTGACAAGATTGAAAAGAATAAAATACTTGCGGATGGACCGGCCACGAAGCAGGGAGATCTCGCTCTGGGGGTTAATGTCCTCGTTGGTTTTATGTCATGGAATGGCTACAATTTCGAGGATGCCATCGTCATAAGTGAACGCTTGCTAAAAAAGGATATTTTTACATCCATTCACATTGAAGAATTTGAACTCCAGGTTCGCGATACCAAACGTGGCCAGGAGGAAATTACCCGCGAGATCCCCAATGTTAGTGAAGGTGCGGTGCGCAACCTGGATGATGATGGTATCGTGCGCATCGGTGCAGAGGTGGGGCCCGGAGACATATTAGTTGGCAAGGTAACCCCTAAAGGAGAGACGGAGCTTTCACCCGAGGAACGTTTATTGCGGGCTATTTTTGGTGAAAAGGCAGGTGATGTCAGAGATGCTTCTTTAAAAGCTCCTCCCGGAATGGAAGGAGTAGTGATTGATCGCAAGGTCTTTTCCCGCAAGGAGAGAAGTGAGGCTTCGCGCAAGAAAGAGAAAAGTGAAATAGCTGAATTGCGGGCCGAAGCTGATAATAAAAATCAACAACTTGTCCAGGAGAGAGATAACCAATTCCTGGAATTGCTCAAAGGGAAGAAGCTTGGCCGTCTGCGCAGCAAAGAAGATGATAACCTCGTCGTGCGGGAGGGAACACAGCTAACGGACAGGCTACTTGAGCGCTTAGATCTAGCCGCAATAACCCCGGAAGAAAACTGGACGGATGACGAAGAGCTGAACGAAAAAATCGAGGTCTTACTGCGTTATAGCAGCGAGCAACTACAGTTGGTCGAGGAACAGACCGAGCGACAAATTGAGCGACTCATGCGCGGCGATGAATTGCCTCCGGGGATAGTCCAGTTGGTTAAAGTTTATATCGCCAAAAGACGCAAACTGGCCGTCGGAGACAAAATGGCGGGTCGGCATGGCAATAAAGGGGTTGTCGCCCAAATAGTCCCCGAGGAAGATATGCCGTACCTCGAGGATGGCACGCCAGTGGATGTTTGTTTGAATCCGCTCGGAGTGCCATCGCGTATGAATTTAGGCCAGATTTTCGAAACACATCTGGGTATGGCTGCCCAAATACTCGATTTGCATATGGCTACTCCCGTATTTGATGGCGCCTCTTTAGAAGAGGTGAAAAACTATCTTGAAGAGGCTGATTTCGCCACAGATGGCAAGGCCACCCTTTACGATGGTCGCACCGGACAATGCATTGATAAGCGGGTGACGGTCGGATACATTTACATGCTAAAGCTATCTCACCTCGTGGCTGATAAGATACACGCTCGTTCAATCGGTCCCTACTCGCTCGTTACTCAACAACCGCTGGGAGGGAAGGCACAGTTTGGCGGCCAGAGATTCGGTGAAATGGAGGTCTGGGCACTCGAAGCATACGGTTCGGCCTATACACTTCAGGAGATGCTGACTGTTAAATCGGATGATGTAGCCGGGCGGTCGAAGATTTATGAAGCCATTGTCAAAGGAGAAAATCCTCCAGAACCTGGTATTCCCGAATCATTCAATGTGCTTGTCAAAGAATTACAAAGTCTTTGCCTCGACGTCATCCTTGAGGATGGCAGCAAGAACGAAAATTATTGAGTTTTGGAATAGACCTGTGTAAGTCACCAAAAAAAAGGGGGCTGCAGTGTTAAGTAATAATAATAGAAAACCCACCGATTTCGATTCGATCCGAATCCAACTAGCCTCACCTGAAACCATTCGGGCCTGGTCTCATGGGGAGGTAACCAAGCCCGAAACTATAAATTATCGCTCCTTCAAGCCGGAGCGCGATGGCCTTTTTTGCGAACGCACCTTTGGACCAGTAAAGGATTGGACCTGTCATTGTGCCAAATACAAGGGGATTCGCTATCGCGGCGTAGTTTGTGATCGTTGTGGCGTTGAGGTTACCCAGGCCAAAGTTAGACGGGAACGCCTTGGGCATATAGAGTTGGCAGTAGCGGTATCGCACATTTGGTATTTCAAGTCTTTGCCCTCTCGAATAGGTGCATTGCTCGATATATCCATGCGCAATCTCGAACGCATTCTCTACTATGAATCCTATGTCGTTATTGATCCTAAGGATGCTCCCGTGGAGAGTATGTCCCTGCTCACTGAGGAAGAACTTTTAGAATTGCAGGAACAGGGGTTCAACCCCGAAGTGGGGATGGGTGCCCAGGCGGTTAAGGAGTTGCTCGCAAGTATAGATATTGAAGAACTGTCCGCTGAACTGCGAACCCAAGTCAGGATGGAAACATCCATTCAGCGCAAACAAGAAGCGCTAAAGCGGCTCAAAGTCGTAGAGGCCTTTCGGCAGTCGGAAAATCGGCCAGAGTGGATGGTCCTCGAGAATGTTCCGGTTATTCCGCCCGATCTGCGCCCCCTGGTTCCACTTGAGGGAGGGAGATTCGCGACCTCAGATCTCAACGATCTATATAGGCGTGTGATCAATCGCAACAACCGCCTTAAGAAACTTATCAGCATAAAAGCTCCCGAAGTGATCCTGCGCAATGAGAAGCGCATGCTTCAAGAAGCTGTAGATGCACTTTTCGATAATGGCCGTAGATCTCGAGCGGTGCGTGGCGATGGCAATCGCTCACTGAAGTCTCTAAGTGACCTTTTGAAAGGTAAGCAAGGGCGTTTCCGCCAGAATTTGCTGGGTAAGCGCGTCGATTATTCGGGCCGGTCGGTTATCGTAGTGGGACCCGAACTAAAACTACATCAATGTGGTCTGCCCAAGGGCATGGCGCTGGAACTCTTTAAGCCCTTTGTAATTAAAAAGCTCGAGGAAAAAGGGCTGGTACAGACTGTCAAAAGTGCCAAAAAGCTAGTTGAGAGGGAACGTCCAGAGGTCTGGGATATCCTTGAGGAAATCATTCAAGACCACTGCGTTCTACTCAACCGGGCGCCAACCCTTCACAGATTGGGAATTCAAGCTTTCCAGCCCAGTCTCGTCGAGGGCAAGGCCGTGCGTCTTCATCCTCTTGTCTGTGCTGCCTTCAATGCTGATTTTGATGGTGATCAGATGGCGGTTCACGTACCGCTTTCTTTTGAAGCCCAAATTGAAGCGCGCCTTCTTATGCTGGCTTCGAATAATGTTCTCAAGCCCGCAGATGGCGAGCCGGTGATAATGGATAATCCCCAGGATATTCTCCTGGGTTCTTATTACCTGACCAAAGTTAAATTCAGCGAGGAAGCTAAGGTAGAGCGTCGTTTTGCCAACCCCAATGAAGCCAGAGTAGCCTTTGAGGTCGGGCGCATCACTTTACACCAACCCATCAAAGTGCGCGTTGAAAATGAGCTTGTCGACACCACGGTGGGCCGCCTCATTTTTAATGAGGTTTTGCCTCCTGAGATCGGCTTCATCAATCGGGGCGTTGCCAAGGATGACATTAAGAAAATTACCGCCGAAGTTCACCGCCATCTCGGCAACCGGCGCACTGCCGAATTTGTCGACCAACTCAAGAAAATGGGTTATCACTATGCTACCTTGGCTGGTATCACTATTGCGATTGACGATGTGGTGGTACCAGATGAAAAAGATGAGGTTATCGACAGTGCGCTGCAGGAAGTGGATAAAGTTCGCGATCAGTATGCCAATGGTATTATCACAGATGGCGAGCGTTACAATAAAGTTATCGATATTTGGACCCACGCCACTCAGGCCGTATCCCGAGTAATGCAGAAGACCCTGGAAAATGCTGAAGAAGGCTTTAATTCTGTATATATTATGAAAGACTCCGGGGCTCGAGGGAACGAAGATCAGATAAAGCAATTGGGTGGAATGCGGGGTTTGATGAATAAACCCCAAAAGAAGTTGACCGGAGCCGTTGGTGAGATTATTGAAACGCCGATTATCGCCTCTTTCAAAGAGGGGCTCTCTGTTTTGGAATACTTTATCTCAACCCATGGTGCGCGTAAAGGGCTGGCCGATACGGCGCTCAAAACTGCAGAGGCTGGTTATCTGAC
>CAXFTV010000233.1:0-10834 GCA_964005845.1 uncultured bacterium | reverse complement strand
GGTTGGTTCAACAAGGAAATCAATCATGTCGGCGATTTTTCCGGCCTCAAAATGCGCATGCCCGGATTGGGGGGAGAAGTCCTTACCCGGCTCGAAGCAGCAGTCTCCAATATCCCAGGTGGCGAAATTTTCCAGGCACTCAAAACCGGAGTCATCGATGCTACCGAATGGGTCGGTCCCTACAACGATCTCGCTTTTGGGTTTTATCAGGCCGCCCGTTATTATTACTGGCCCGGTTGGCACGAACCAGGAACCGCACTTGAAGGCATAGTCAACAAAGCGGCGTTCGAGGCTCTGCCCGCCGACCTCAAAGCGGTGGTGACCCACGCCTGTCAGGCCGCCAATGCAAACATGCTAGCAGAGTTCGTCGCCCGCAATAATTCCGCCTTGCAAACCCTGGTATCTAAGCACCAGGTCCAGCTTAAAAGATTTCCTGACGAAGTAATGAAGGAACTCGGACACACCGCCAAGGAAGTAGTGGCTGAAGTGGCCGAAAAAGACCCTTTTTGCAGGCGAGTTTTTGAATCCTTCGACACATTCAGGAGCGAATCTGCCTCTTACACCAGGATCTCCGAAGAGGCCTATACCCTGGCCCGCTCCCTGACCTTTAGCTAAACGCCATGGAGCGCTTCAATCACCTAGTGGCAAAAACGATCCCCTGGCTGACCCTGCTGATGGTCCTGCTAACTTTCCTCATCGTAATTCTGCGCTACGTTTTTGAGCGCAACTGGATATGGATGCAGGAAAGCGTGATCTACTTGCATGCTTTCGTCTTTTTATTCGCCGCAGCCTATGCGCTCTCGCGCGATGCCCACGTGCGGGTCGACATCCTCTATCGACCATTGGCTGCAAAGAAAAAGGCTCTGGTCGATCTACTGGGTTCCCTGTTCCTACTAATCCCGGCCTGCTGCGTCATCTTCTACCAGGCTCTCCCCTTTGTGCTGGATTCCTGGCTCGTCTTCGAAGGATCTAAGGATCCGGGTGGCCTGGAGGCGATTTTCATACTCAAAACCGCCATCCCCATATTCGCCTTCCTGCTATTCTTACAAGCTCTGTCCATCGTTCACCGCAGCATATCTACGCTGCGAATAGCTGTTTCATGATGGACTATTTTCCCCTTTTGATGTTTGCCTTTGCCTTTGTCGTCCTGCTGTCGGGTTTTCCCGTTGCTTTCTGCCTGGCGGGCACCGCCCTGCTATTCGCCGGCATCGGCATCCTTAGCGGTCTTTTCGACCCCAGTTTCCTGGCGGCCATACCGGAGCGAATCTTTGGCATCATGGTCAACGAAACCCTGATCGCCGTTCCCCTCTTCGTTTTTATGGGCGTGGTACTGGAGCGCTCTAAAATTGCCGAAGATCTATTGGAAACAATGGCTGCCCTCCTGGGCGGACTGCGGGGAGGGCTCGGCATTTCGGTATGTGTCGTAGGCGGCCTGCTGGCCGCCTCCACCGGAATCGTGGGTGCAACGGTGGTAACGATGGGACTGATTTCCCTGCCCGCGATGATGCATCGCAACTATTCCCCTGCTCTATCGACCGGCGTCATCTGCGCTTCCGGCACCCTGGGCCAGATCATCCCGCCCAGCATCATCCTGGTGATCCTGGGTGACGTTGTCAGCTCGGCCTATCAGCAAGCCCAGCTGGACCTGGGAAATTTTTCGCCGCGATCAATTTCTGTGGGGGACCTCTTTATGGGCTCCCTGCTGCCGGGAATCGCCCTGATGGGACTCTACATACTCTATATTGTAACGCTGGGATTCCTGCGCCCCCAGCTCGTTCCAGCCATTCCAATCGCCGAAAGAGCCGCTGTTTTCAGCCCTGTTTTTTTGCGCCGCCTGGCAGTGGTCCTGGCCCCACCACTGCTGCTTATCATCGGCGTCCTCGGCTCCATTCTCATGGGTGTGGCAACCCCGACCGAAGCTGCCTCGGTCGGGGCTATCGGTGCCCTATTGCTCTCCCTGGGCAAAAAAAAGCTCACTGTGGATTCGCTCAAAGAAGCCATGCGGACCACGACCGAAATCAACGCCATGGTTTTTACCATTCTCATCGGCGCCAGTATTTTTTCGCTGGTCTTCCGCGGTTATGGCGGCGACGCCATGGTCGAACACTTCCTGCTAAACGTGAGCGGAGGTGTAATAACCTCGTTTCTGATTGTAATGGGGGCTATGTTTTTGCTGGGATTCTTCCTCGACTTTTTCGAGATCATCTTCGTGGTGGTGCCAATCGTAGGTCCCATCCTGCTCAAGATGGGCCTCGACCCCGTCTGGTTGGGAGTGATGATAGCAATGAATCTGCAAACCTCTTTCCTAACCCCGCCATTTGGTTTTTCCCTTTTCTATATGCGCGGAGTGGCTCCCAGCAATATTAGCACCCCGGAAATTTACCGGGGTGCCATCCCCTTCATTTGCATCCAGTTGGTCATGCTTATCGCTTTGTGGTTCTACCCCGGCCTGGCCACCAGGCTGCCCGCAATGGTCTTTTAAGTAACTTGCTCTCAGAGCAGGGATTTGACGAATCCACCGTCTACCTGAAGCGAAGTCCCGGTGATGTAGCTGGCCCGCGCCGAGGCCAGAAAAACCACGTAGTCCGCCAACTCCTGCACCGTGCCCAATCGTCCCAGCGGAATGCCGGCAGCCAGTTCGGCGGCCACTTCCGCAGCGCTGCCCCCCTGCTGGCTGGCGGCCTCTTCAAACTCTTCGCGCAACAACTCAGTATCGATAAAACCTGTGCACACATTGTTTATCAAGATACCCTCAGCGGCGTACTCGTTGGCCAGCGTCTTGGCCAGACCTACTACTGCCGTCCGCAGGACATTTGAGGCGGTATGTCCCAGGGGCTGTTTAACCGCAAAAGCGGTCAGGTTTATAATTCGCCCACCACCTCTTTCCCTCATTACCGGCACCGCATGTCGACACATCCGCATGACGTACATGAGGATTAGATTTATATATTCCTCCCACCTCGCCTCCGAGATCTCCACGAAGGGTTGGGGATCTGGTCCACCGGAGTTGTTCACCAGAATATCCACCCCGCCAAATTCTTTCAGAGTCCTGTCCATCAGTTCGATCACTGTTTCTTCAGTGGAAAGGTCTCCAACTATAGTAAGCACTGATGCTCCGGCCGCCGTCTTTATTTCCCGCGCTGCCTGCTCGAGACGCGCTGCACTGCGAGCACAGAGCACTACTTTTGCCCCCTCCTGGGCCAGCCCCAGGGCGCACCCCTTTCCGAGTCCCCTGCTCGCCCCGCCTACAATTGCCACTTTGTCCTTCAAGCCCATATCCATGATTCTCACTCCTATTTTTTAATTTATCGATTTAAATTTAGGCTTTAATTCAACGAACCCCAACCCCGTATTCATATACCAACTCACCCCCGTAAAATCCGGCCTGCCATAGTAAAACACAACCTGCCCCGGCAGCGAGAATCCAACTCTTCAGCCCCCAGCCATCCAGACGCCCCTGCAACTCTAAGGGCAGACGCCCCAAAGCCACGCCCAGAAAGAAAAAGAGTACCAAGGTGGCCAGATCCTCGTGCCTCTCTATATGCTCGACAAGCTCCGCCTCGCCGCGAAAGGGCAATGCTGCCTCATTGCCGGTGAATACCGCTGCCAGGGATGACAAAACACCCAGGACCAGCAGATAGTAGGCCCCGCGGTGCCAATCGGGCCGCCTGCCGATCCACCCCACCAGGTCGACGGCGAAACTCAGCGGTAACAACACCAGCGGAAAGTGCACCACCATTGGATGCCAATTCATCGCACTCTTTTCCCCATGTGCTTTTCCAGTTGCGGTACACTGCTGTGGAGTTAAAAGTAAGTTGACACAATTTCTACTCCACAATATAATCTGTGCCGTTTCCCCCAATAGATCAAAGGTCGACAAATGAAAAAAAATATCTGCATCCGCAACGCCCATCTGATCGACGTGGACAGCGGGCGGGTTCTCAGCCCTCGCTCGGTCGTACTGCAGAACGGAAAAATCCACCGGATCACAGAAGCCCCGGCCAACGCCGACGCCACAACTATCGATGCTGCTGGCCTTTACCTGTGCCCCGGTCTGATCGACTGCCACGTCCACTTCTTCTGGGACGCCGGCCCCGACCCACGTGGCACCTATCTGGCCAGCGACGACAAAACCCGAATGGCCCAGGCGCGGCGCAACGCTGGCATCGCCCTGGCCGCCGGTATAACCACCATGCGGGATCTGGCGGCCCCAGCCCCCCTGATGTTTGAATTCCAGCATCAGGTTCAATGCGGCCAGATCCCCGGTCCCCACATCATCAGCTGCGGTTATGCCCTGATGCGACCCAAAGGCCACTGCCATTTCATGGGCGGCGGCGAAGTGAGCACCGCCGAAGAGGTCCGCCAGTTGAGCACCGCCCAACTGGCACAGGGTGCCGGCTTTATCAAATTAATGGCCTCCGGGGGTGGGCTGACGCCGGGCACCGTGCCCCACGACGCCGATCTACCCCTCGAACTCATGCGCGCCGCCACCGCTGTAGCCCGCGACCACGGGGTGCAAATTACCGCCCACTGCCACGCCACCGAGAGCATAGAGCGCGCTGTCGACGCCGGCCTCGACATGATCGAACACGCCAACTTTGTCGAGCCCCCCGGCCGCTACCGCTATGACGAAGACATCGCCAAACGCATCCGCGACCAGGGCATCGTCGTCAGTCCAACCGCCTATGGCGCCCTGCAGACCGCCCGGCGCTTCCGCGCCGCTGGTGGCGCCCACAACCCCAACGACGTGGCCGCAGTTGAGCGCTTGGAAGGCCGGGTCAAAAACACCACCCACTTCCACCGCCTCGGCATGAAGATTATCGCTGGCACCGACTGCGGCGCCACCAATTCGCCCTTCGATTGCCTGGTCGACGAACTCCTGACCTATACCCAAGCCGGACTTTCTCCAGAGGAGGCACTGCAATCGGCCACCAGCCGCAGTGCCCAGTACCTGGCCCTGCCCGATCGGGGCCAGATTAAAGAGGGATATCTGGCCGACCTGACCTTGCTGCAAGGCAATCCCTTCGAAGACCTGAACCACCTGCGCTCCCCCTTGAAGGTATTCAAATCCGGCCAATTAGTGCACGAGTTAGCCAATCCCCAAAACCACAATCATGCGCATTGAGAAAGCCCTGGCCGTGCCCACCTGGGGCGGCTACTTCAACGACGATCTAGAGGCGATCCGCGATGGCGCGCGGACGGATGGTTTTCTGTACGCTGATCCACCCCGAGCGCCGGGTTTTACCGCCATTCGCCAGCCCAGTGAAGCAGCCTCCATCATCCTTTTACTGGATAATGGCCTGAGCGTCTCGGGCGACGCCCTGAGTGTATCCTACGCCGCTGCAGGAGGACGCCATGGGCTCTTTAGCTTCCAGCGGCAAAAACCCTACCTGGAACAGGTTTGCGCCTTTTTGGAAGGCCGCAGCATCGAGGATTTCGGACAGATGTGCACCGACCTCGAGGGGCAGGAATTCTCCCCCGGGTTGCACCGGCCGGCCGTATTCTACGGCGCCTCTCAAGCTCTACTCCAAGCCGTGGCCCTACTTCACAAGACGAGCTGCGCCGAAGTTCTGAGCAGCCATTTTGGACTAAAAAATCCCGACCGCAGAATCCCCATTGGCATCCAGTGTGGGGCAGAGCGCTACAACGGCGTCGACAAGGCAATTCTCAAAAGGGCAGATGCCCTGCCCCACGGACTTATAAACGATATAAAAAAAACAGTGGGTGTCGAGGGCGAGTTGCTACACGCCTACGTCTCCTGGATCGCTGCCCGGATTCGCAAATATGGCGCTGAGGACTATACCCCCGCAATCCACCTGGACCTGTATGGCACCCTGGGCCAGGTTTTTGGAAACGATCCTGGCCGCATAGCTGCCTACCTGTCCGAGTTGCACCTCTGCGCTGCCCCCTTTCAACTCCATATCGAAACCCCGGTACTAATGGACAGCCGCCAAGCCCAGATGGACCTGTTTGGCCAACTGCGTCAGGCCCTCGCTAAACTGGGCACTCCGGTGCGCTTGATCGCGGACGAGTGGGCCAACAACCTGGAGGACATCCGCGCCTTCATTCAGGCCGGAGTCACGGACATGATCCAGGTTAAGACTCCGGATATGGGCGCCCTCACCCACATAGGTCAGGCGGTGCTCGAATGCCGTGCAGGGGGCGTTGGCCCCATTCTGGGCGGCTCCTGTGTCGACACCGATCAAGCGGCTCGCATCATGGCGCATCTAGCTCTGGCAACGCGGCCGGACTGGATTCTGGCGCGGCCGGGGATGGGCATTGACGAGGGGCTTCAGATTGTCCACAACGAGATGGTGCGGACCCTGGCACTTATTCAGCCATCGGGTTGACACAGCTGCAGCGGCAACATATCATCTGGGACAAATTCCAACATCCAGATTCAAGGAAAGATAGCCATGCCCACTCAGCTTTACTCCCACATCCAACAGACCCCCCTTTACGACACCCACGAACACGCCAATAAAGAAAACAAGTGGTTGGACGAAGGTCCCGACATCCTGCAGGACCTCTTCGGCAATTACGTGCCCGCCGACCTGGTCTGTGCCGGGGCCAGCCCCGAGGCCATGCAACGCCTCACCGATGCTACCGATCCGGATCTGGGCGCTCGCTTTGCGGGCATTAGAGACGCCTGGGATGCGATTCAATTCACCGGCTATGGCGAAGCCGTGCGCATCCTGGGCGAACAAGTCTACGGCATGCAGGATTGGAGTGTCTCGGAACTCGAAGCAGCCCAGGAAAAACTGCGCAACTGGCGGCGCCCTGGGGGACGCTACCACCTGCTGCGCGAAGTCGCCAATCTGGACCACATCCAGGTCGATGACTTCTCATGGTCCTGTCTGCCCGATGCCTCGGGACCCGATTTTTTCCTCTATGATCTCAGCTGGGCCGGCTTTTGCAATGGCCAGATCGACGTCGAAGCAATACATCGGGAAACCGGCATTACCGTTTCCACCCTTTCCACCTTGCGGCAAGCGATGGAAAAAATATTTGACAAATATGGACCCCTTGCCATTGCGGTCAAGGCACAACACGCCTATTTCCGCACTCTCGCCTGGCAGGAACGCACTGATTACGAAGCCGCCCCGGCTCTGCAAACAGTGCTGAGTCAGGGTGATGAAACGCCCGAGGCCACTCGCCTTTGCCTTGGCGACTGGTGCTGGGCGCAGGGGGTGGAACTGGCCACCCAGCACAATCTGCCCTTCAAAATCCACACCGGCTATTACGCCGGCAACCACCGCATGCCCGTGGACCGCATAAAGGGCGGCAATCTGTGCGCCCTGCTGGCGCGCTACCCGGACTGCCGTTTTGTGCTGATGCACATCGCCTACCCCTACAGCGACGAATTGGTGGCCCTGGCCAAACACTACTGCAATGTCTGGGCAGACCTGTGCTGGGCCTGGTCGATCGATCCCTATAGCTCCTGCGATTTCGTGCGGCGTTTTATCCACGCCGTACCGGCCAATAAACTCTTCGCCTTTGGCGGCGATACCGGCTGGCCAACCAGTGTCACCGCCTATGCCATTCAGGCGCGCAAGTGGCTCAACCGAGCCCTTCAAAGTGAAGTCGATGAGGGCCTCATGAACGAAAGACAGGCCATGGATCTGGCCACTCGACTAATGAGCCTCAATCAGGAAGCCTGCTTCGATTTACAGGGAACCCGTGCTGCAATCCAGAACGCCAGCATCGCCTGAAACCTCACCCCCTCAATAAACTGGAAAAATCATGCCGGATCTCACTCACAACAGCAAAACCATTACTCAGGGACCGGCCCGTGCCGGGGCCCGTGCCATGTACAAAGCCGCTGGCTTTGATGCCGCAGCCCTCGGCAAACCGCTGATTGGCATCGCCAATACCTGGACCGAACTCGGTCCCTGTAACTTCCATCTGCGGCGCCTGGCCGCAAAGGTCAAGGAAGGGGTGCGACTTGCTGGCGGCACCCCCATGGAATTCAACACCATCGTCGTTTCCGATGGCATCACCATGGGCACCGAGGGTATGAAGACATCGCTGATCAGCCGCGAAATCATCGCCGATTCCATCGAACTGGTAGTACGTGGTCACATGCTGGACGGTCTGGTGAGCCTCACCGGCTGTGACAAAACCACGCCCGGAGCGATCATGGCCATGAGCCGGTTGGACATCCCCTCGGTGCTGCTCTACGGTGGCTCCATTATGCCGGGCCATTACCAGAACGAGGCCATTACCATTCAAGACGTGTACGAGGCCATTGGAGCACACGCTACCGGCAAAATGAAAGACGAAGAATTGCACCAGATCGAAACCCAAGCCTGCCCCGGAGCCGGCTCCTGCGGCGGCCAATTCACCGCCAATACCATGGCCACGGCGGTGGAGATTTTGGGCCTGGCCCTGATGGGCAGCGGCTCGGTACCCGCCGTCGATCCCCAAAAGGACGAAGTTGCCAGCGAAATAGGCCAGTTGGCCGTAGATCTGGTCAAACGCGATCTGCGCCCCAGTCAGATCATTACCCGCGCCGCCATTGATAATGCCATTGCTTCAATTGCCACCACCGGCGGCTCGACCAACGGCGTGCTGCACTTTCTTGCCATCGCGCACGAACTGGGTATACCACTAGACATCGAGGACTTTCAGGATATCAGCGGCCGTACCCCTCTGATGGTCGACCTCAAACCCGGCGGCCGCTTTGTGGCTCCGGACCTGCACCGGGCCGGTGGAATTGGCTTGGTAGCCCGGCGCCTTAAGGAAATCGGGCTCCTGCACGAAGACGCAATTACAGTCAGCGGCCGCACCATCGGGGAAGAAGCCGACCAAGTAGTCGAAACCGAGGGCCAGGAAGTGGTGCGACCCGCGGCCAACCCCCTAAAAGAAAGCGGCGGTCTGGTGATCCTCAAAGGCAATCTGGCGGCCGAGGGCTGCGTCGTCAAATTGGCGGGACACGAGCGGGCTGTACATCGGGGGCCGGCGCGCGTATTCGATGGCGAGGATGCGGTACTGCCGGCCATCCAAAGCGGCCAGATCCAACCCGGGGACGTGGTCGTCATCCGCTATGAGGGCCCCGTGGGCGGACCGGGCATGCGTGAAATGCTGGCCGTCACAGGCGCAATTGTCGGCGCTGGCCTCGGAGAATCCGTAGCCCTGATTACCGATGGCCGCTTCTCGGGTGCCACCCGTGGTCTGATGATCGGACACGTAGCTCCCGAAGCCGCACGGGGCGGTACGCTAGCTGCCCTGCAAGAGGGTGATTCGATTACTATAGACACGTCTCAAAGACGGATTGATGTCGCCCTGAGCGCAACGGAAATCGAGGCCCGCCTAGAAAACTGGCAGGCGCCCCCACCGCGCTACCAGAGCGGCGTCATGGCCAAATACGCCCGCACCGTATCTTCAGCTGCCAGCGGTGCGGTGACCTCCTGACAATGAAGGGCACACTCCACTGCACCTGCTGCGGCGAAGATTTCGGCAACCAGGTCGCCTTTCACCGCTGTCCTGCCTGTGAAAACCCGCTCTCTATATCCTTGCCAGCCAGCGTTTTTCCGCTCGAAAAAATTGCTGCGCGTACCCCAAATATGTGGCGCTACGCCGAAGCCCTACCGAATTTTTCCACGCCGATATCTCTGGGCGAACCCCTCACGCCCCTGGTGCCCTTCAAGCTCGGCGAACTGGAAGTTCTGGCAAAATGCGAGTTTACCTGCCCCACGGGCTCCTACAAAGATCGGGGTGCCGCCCTGCTGATGAGCTACCTGAAAGCCCTGGGCGTTCAGGTAGCCGTCGAGGATTCCTCGGGCAATGCCGGCGCCTCTATGGCAGCTTATGCAGCCCGCGCCGGGATCCGCCTCAAGGTCTTTTGCCCGGCCGCGGCAGCGGCAGGGAAGCTGGTGCAAATCCAACTCTATGGTGCCGAGCTGGTGCGCGTCGACGGACCGCGCCCCCGGGCCACCGAAGCACTGCTGGACTACGTCGCCAGCTCGGGCGCAGTCTATGCCTCGCATCTGTGGAGCCCTTTGTTCAACGAAGGCATCAAAACCATGGCCTTTGAAATTGCCGAGCAACTAAAGTGGTCGGCGCCCGCTATAGTTTTCTGTCCGGTAGGAGCCGGCAGCATTCTCCTCGGCCTGTATAATGGCTTCAAAGAATTGCGGAACGCTGGTATCATTCCGCAGTTGCCCCGCCTCATTGCGGTCCAGGCTCTGCATACTTCACCGGTTTACCAGGCCTGCAAAAACGGCGCCGAACGGATTCTGCCCCTCGATGATCCGCAACCCACCCTGGCCGAAGGGATCGCCCTGCCCGCTCCGGTGCGGGACCGGGAAGTCCTCCAGGCATTGCGCGATACGGGCGGCACAGCCATCGCCGTCAGCGAGGAGGATATTATCGCAGGGGTAAAAAAATTCGGCCAGACTGGTTTCTGCGTCGAACCGACCTCGGCAGTGGTTTGGCAGGCAATCGAGCAACTGCATGCTCGAGATCCGATCCCCCCAGGCAGTGCAATCGTGGCCGTCCTCTCCGGCCACGGTCTCAAAGCCGCCCAATCCCTGGGCGACCTGCTGGAAAAACCTCTATGAGCGCAAACCTCTACCCCACCCTAAAGCCCGGCCAGATAGCCTGCTAACTGTCCAGGTTGCCGTCCTGCCCCTTGCCGCTCTGGCCTGCGCCCAGACGAATAACCCCAGGGAGGGATAAAGTTCGTGCCCTTGCTCTCAAAAAGCTAGATTTCATTAATTGATCGATCACGACCTCTTGCTTCTTTCCAGCTTTGATATCTGGCGATCGCCTCATCCAATGTTCCCTCTTTGAGAAACAGAATTCCCCGGCGCTGAACCACTTCTTTGGATTC
>CAXFTV010000232.1:0-3594 GCA_964005845.1 uncultured bacterium | reverse complement strand
TGCTGGCCGCCAGATTGGCCAGGGCGATCAGTTTTAATAGATCCGGCGAGTGTTCATGGATATCGTGGTGATGACCAATGACCAGCTGGGTGCCAGGATCCATCTCCCATGTTTCGGCCAGGCGGTGGCCGATGATCTGATGGTCCATATCCTTCATTAGAAAACGCTCGATATCTACGACCGAGTGGGCCCACAGCTTCCCTGCCGCTTTTTGTTCCTGGAACTCAGAATCGATGAAAGTAGTTATCAATTCCTGCGAGTCTTCCATACACATAGTCATAGCAACTTTGCCGACATCGTGCATAATTCCGGAAATAAAAGGGTCGTCTTTTTTCCCCAGATCGAAACGTGTCCACAGCTTTGTTTCCTGCATCAAAGCAACTGGCTCTTCCTCGAGCTGAAAACGCTCGAATTCGGCTTTTTGCTGCGGGTTCTGATCTTCAGGGGTGGCCGGCAGGGCAAATAATTTGGCGTAAAAACCTACCGCCATGGAGTGTTGCCAGTACTGATTGATGGTCTTTTCGGTGGTCTTCTTAAAGATCTGTCGGATCTGACAGGCGGTGACGATCTCGCGTATAGTTTTGGCGCTGGCCAGGGACACGGCCTTATCAATAGTTTCTATCCTAGAGCGAAAGCCGTAGCGGGCGCTATTGAGGATCCGCAGAATCACGGTTCTGGTGGGGGTGTCCGGATCAATGGCCTCAGCCCATTTTTTTGGAGGATCCAGATCATCCAGTTCGGCAACTTTTTGCTGGGTTTCGGGCAGAGAGGGAAATGTGGTGATGGCATTTAGGCGTTTGTCGATCATCTCCCCCCGCCTCACGGGGGATATCGTCTGCATATCTATACTAGTTTGCAGTGGGGATATTATATAGTCTTGGATTAGGGGTCGAAAAAAATCACTGCTGGCATCTTTTGTCAGTGCCAAGATGATGCCCAGATCTATGAGATTGTCCTTTATTTGTTTATGGGTAGCAGGGTCCGGACCCAGCGGGTTGTAGCTGGGATCGATTAACATGAGGATCTTGGCTTTGCTGGCCAGCATACGGGCTACAGTAAGGGCATTGCCTTCCATACCGGGGCCGATCATTACCAATCTGACAGCGTCTTTGTACTGCCTTAGGGTTTGAACCACATCCTTAATGTCTTGGCAAACTGCGTATTTGAAGGTTTTCTCTTTATCCAGGAGTTTATTTTGTATGCTCAATTCCTGCATTAGAGCAACTAGATAAGGTTTGGGTGCAATCCTATCCCCTATTATTACCAAAGGGCTGCTGTAAACCCCTCTATTTTTTTCGGTCAAGTGTGACTTCTCCAGAGATTCGCAAAAAGTTTTCTAAAATAAGTTTGAAAGGAACCAATAAAAAAATACGTCTCAGAATGCAAAAAATCAACTGATGCGGCAATAGTACGCAAAAAGGCAGGGACGATTGCAAAAAATCGCCCCTGCCCGGTGCAGAAGAGGAAGTAATGCGAAGGGGTCAGGGTGTTCCTATTGCCAACTCTTCACGCGGCGTCGGAACTTTTTCTTCGTCGGTTTTGAAGGCGTCCATGGCCCCATATTCGTGCAGTTTGTTGCGCAAGGTGCGGGTGCTGATGGCCAGAGTAGTAGCCGCTTCTGTACGGTTGCCTCTGCAGGATTCCAAGGTTTTCATAATGAGCTGGCGCTCGACCTCGTGTACGGTCATGCCAACCTGAAGACCCTGGTCCTGCCGACCGCTTGGGCCGGCGCTCAGTTTCTTGGGGAAGTCCACCCCCTCGAGCATGGGACCGCGGGAAACCACTACCGCACGTTCGATATAGTTTTCCAGTTCGCGGACATTGCCCGGCCAGTCGTACTGCATCAGCAGCTCCAGGGCGCTCTCGTCGATACTGTTAATATTCTTGCCATTCTCGTGGTTGAAGCGCTCGATGAAAGACGTTACCAGGGAGGGAATATCCTCCTTGCGCTCGCGCAGAGGCGGCAGGCCTAGTTCGATGACATTGAGGCGATAGTAGAGATCTTCGCGGAAGTTGCCTTCCTCGACTTCCTTTTGCAGGTCGCGGTTGGTAGTGGCGACGATGCGGACGTCTATTTTGATGGTCTGGGTGCTGCCGATACGTTCGAATTCCCGCTCCTGCAGAACGCGCAGTAGCTTGGCCTGCAGAGAAGGGTCGATTTCGCTAATTTCGTCCAGCAAGAGGGTGCCGCCATCCGCCATTTCAAAACGGCCCCGGGTCTGCTTGATGGCACCGGTAAAAGCACCCTTTTCGTGGCCGAATAATTCGCTTTCCATCAGATCCTTAGGTAGAGCGGCGCAGTTGAGGCGGATGAAAGGACCGCTGTGGCGCGTGCTGTTGTAGTGTAATGCCCGGGCTACCAGTTCCTTGCCCGTTCCGCTCTCGCCGGTGACCAGAACGGTGGCGCGACTATCTGCGACCGTATCGATCAGATCGAAGATTTGCTCCATGTTGTGGGCTTTGCCGATCATATTGCTGAAGTTGTATTTGTCTTGTAGCTCGGAGCGCAGACGGCGATTCTCTCGTTCGGTCTCCTGGTACTTAAGGGCGCGCTCCACCACCAGTTCGATCTCGGTTGGGTCGGTGCCTTTCTGGATGTAGTCATAGGCGCCTTTTTTCATGGCTTCGACGGCGTTTTCCACCGTGCCGAAGGCGGTCATCATAATGATGTGGATATCGGGCACTTTGGCCCGAGCTGCCTCGAGCAGTTCCAGACCGCTCATACCCGGCATGCGGATGTCCGAGAGGATGAGTTCGTAGTCGCTCTCATCCAGTTTCTGCAAGGCCGTTTTTGCTTCTGGAGCGGTGTCGACATCGTAATTTCTGGAGCACAGGATAGCTTCGGTAGCTTCGCGGACATAGGAGTCATCGTCGACTACGAGAATGCGTTTTTTTGCCATAGTATCTGCCTCGCTTTGCTTTCTGGTTTGGGTTTTATGGTAGCGAAATGAAGAAACTGGTGCCCTTGCCGGGCTGGCTTTCTACCCAGATATCTCCGCCGTGGGCATCGATGATTTTTTTGGAAGTGACCAGTCCCAGGCCAGTGCCATCCTCCTTGGTGGTAAAAAAGGGCGTAAAAAGTTTGTTCTGCACTTCATCAGTCATACCGATGCCCTGGTCGCGGATGCACAGCGTAGTCCGGGTTGCATCTGGAACTGCGGTAGTTTGCACCTCGACGTGGACTTCGCCGCCTTCGGGCATGGCCTGGGTGGCGTTCTGCAAAAGATTGAGGATGACCTGCTGGAACTGCTCGGGGTCGATGGAGCAAATGGGGGAGAGTTCCGGGTAATGGCGGTTGATGGAAATATCGTCGCGCGTGCGTCCCAGATCTATCTCCAAAAAGGCGGTGGCCTCTTCCACCAGGCTGACGAGGTCGACCGGGTGAATATTGAGTTTGAGGGGGCGGGTATATGTCAAAAGGCTGGAAACGATGCGGTTGAGGCGGCCGACTCCTTCGGTGATTTTTTGGACCAGGCGGCGGCGTGGGTCCTGGGCATCTAAGTCGCGTTCCAGTAGCGCGGCAAAGCCGGCAATGCCGCCGAGGGGATTGCGGATCTCGTGGGCTACGGTGGCGGCCATTTCGCCCAGGGCGGC
>CAXFTV010000231.1:0-4579 GCA_964005845.1 uncultured bacterium | reverse complement strand
CGCTGCCGGCGCCGAGCCCTACGCCCTGCCGGATTACGTGCCGCGAAGGAGCTGGGGCTCCAGCCTGGGACTCGAAGATGCCTCCTCCCGCATGACCCCTATCACCGTTACCCACTTGTGGGTCCACCATTCGGCCGGACAGACCAATAGCCGCGATTTTGCCGCCGTTGTACGCGCCTATTTCACTTATCATACGCAGACCCACGGATGGGCCGATATCGGCTATAACTGGCTGGTCGATCCGCGGGGCACCCTCTACCAGGGCCGCGCCTTTCGTCGCCACTCGACGAGTGGAGCCATCACAATGGATGTGCAGGGCGCCCATGCCCGCGGCGCCAATGCCAGGTCCCTCGGCGTCTGTATGATCGGTGATTACACGGCCCGGATGCCGGCGGAGATCGGGCTGCGGAAATTCGTCGAACTCTTCGCCTGGAAAGCGCGCCAGATGCCTTTGGAAGTCCTGTCCACAGGGCCGATAAATGGGCGCAGCTACGACATTGTATCCGGCCACCGCGACATCTCCAACACGGCGTGCCCCGGGGATACCTTCTATCCCTATCTGCCCATGCTGCGACAGCGCGTACACGCCTTGCTCTATCCGCCCATTGTCGCCGAGCTCGAGGCAGAGGTCGATGCGCGAGAGGCCTCTGCGGCGCAGCTGAGCGCGAGGGTTGATCCGCAGGGGAGCCGCACCGTCTGGTATTTCGAGTATGGGACCCGTGCGGGCCTGAACGACGCGGCCGCCACCGCGGCCGAGGAACTGCGGGATGCCGACGGGGGACCCAGCCCCGTGCAGGCCAGGCTCTACGGACTGGTGCAGGGAACTACCTACTACTATCGGCTGGTGGCGGTGAATTCCGATACCCTTACCTATTCTTCCGTGCAGCAGTTTGCGGCCGGGCAAATCACCCTGGTCGAGCCCGGCTCCAGCAGCCCGAGGCCCCAGACTCTCACCCTGAGTGCCAATTATCCCAATCCCTTTAATGCGAGTACGCAGATTCGCTTTTCGCTGCCCGTCCCGACGGTGCTGCAGTTGAGCATATACGATGTCCTGGGGCGAGAGGTAGCGGTCGTAGCCGCAGGCTACTACGCGGCGGGCGAACACCTCGTTTCCTTCCACCCGGACCACTTGCCCAGCGGCGTCTATATCTATCGGCTCAGAGCTGGAAACGAAACGCGCTCGCGCGCGATGCTCTTGCTGAAGTAAGCCGGCTTTAGGATATGGGATTTTTTATTACTCAAATGGGCTTTTATAGCCCAATTTGCTATGAGTCTTTGGTCACGCCCGTTTCAATGATTGAGCCATGATCAGGGCGAGGGCGGCCACGATGATGATGAGCGTGCCGTTGATTGCCAGCGCCCAATGCACCCCGATCGCATCGCTCACCAGCCCCAGTTCCAGGTGGCCGATCCAGCCGAAGCTGGTGGCCAGCATCCAGCCTCCCAGCGCCCTCGCCCGCATCGCGTCGGGGACGTGCGCCTGCAGCAGCCCCCACTGCAGCGCGTCGAAGATGGCGGCCATCATGCCCACCAGCGCGATCACCAGGGCCGAAAGCACAAACAAGTTTGCTAGGCCCAGGGCCAGTACGCCGGCGCCGTAAAGCGCGGCGACGCCGATCAGCAGCAGCCCCTTGTGGCGGTATTCGCTGTGGCGCGTCAGCAGCAAAGCGCCCAGGAAAGATCCAAAGCCGGCCATGGCGGTCAGGGTGCCGAGGTCTGATTCGTCGAGTCCGAGTCTGTCGCGGGCCAGTACCGGCAGTACGGAGGCATAGGAGAAGCACAACACTTCGACTAGCAGGGTCATGAAAAGGAGCGAGCGCACGGTGGGCAGGGCCGCCATGATCCGCAGCCCCTCCCTGGCGTCGGCGAGCACGGATGGGCGATCGCTTTCCGCATCGGTGCGTCTGCGCTGTACGGGCACGCGCAACACGATCATGGCCCCGGCCAGGTAGAGTGCGGCTCCCGTTGCGAATGCAGTCGTGGGCCCGTAGATTTCGAGCAGGAAGCCGCCGGCCAGGGCGCCGAGGGCACTGATGGCGCGCAGGCCCACGGAGCACATGGCGATGGCGTTCATGGCGTCCCGGGGCCCGACCACATCGGGGATCAAGGCTTGCGAGGCGGGCAATTCGAAGCTGTTCAGGGCGCCGGCTAGGGCCAGCAGCGCGATGAGGGGCCAGGTCGACTCGATGCCGTCGATGGCGATAAATGCCAATGCGAGCGTGGTCAGACCTTTGGCGGCGGCGGCGGCGGCCAGCACGTAAGGGCGGTCGAGCCGGTCCGCGATGGCGCCGCCAAAGGGGGCCACCAACAATCCGGGGGCCGATCCCATCGTGAAAGAAATCGCTGTCAGCAGCGCCGAACCGGTCTGGTCGAACACGAACCAGCCTACGCTCAGGCGGGTTATCCAGTTGGCGAACCCATTGACGATGAGGCCCGACCAGAGTTGCCGGTAGGCCCGGTTGCGGAATGCGCGCAGCGAATGTCTCGGACCGGGCCCCGCTTCATTGTCGTTGTCTTCCTTCACTCGTAGTTTACTCCGAAGATGTAGCTGGCTTTGGGCAAGGCCATTGCTTGAGCGCGCAGAGGAGGATGCCGGGTTACTGGTCGACGAACCACCTCAGGCCGGCGGTCCCGGCTGCAGGGGAATTCGAGGGGCTGGAGATCGACCAGCCAGCAGCGCTCGACGCCCGCGTTTTGCGGTTTGATCCACAGGTTATAATAGTGAAAATTCTCATGGCCAAAAATGGCGGGCAATACTTGGGGAGGAGTCGCGCCTGAGAATCGGAATACTTGCCGAACCACACCAGCAGCAGAGGTGGGGGCCATTTTGAAGGCCTTGAGAAAAATGCGGTGTCGGTGCATTAGCGTTCTGTTTAATTTAAGCAGCTTGACCTGGACTCTTTAAAGGGCTTCTGTCATTCCCGTGTACCTTGCGGAGGGGTCTGCTACAGGAGACCCCGTTTACTTTGATGCCGGCATGTGCAACCGTGGGGGGCGCATGCCGGGCTTTGCCGGCGTTGGAGGTTTGAAAAACATGGACAAGTTCGCCCTCGGTATGCTCGATGCATCGCAGCAGCAGTTGAGTATTTTTAGCGCAGGTCAACGCAGGGGCCTGATGGAGATCGCGCCCGTCCATTTGCCGGTTGCTCCACCGGGCGACTGCAACCACTACGGCTGGCCGGTGGCAACGCTGACGGGCGATGCGATTGTGGTGATGCACCGCAGGATTCCGGGTCACCGGGCGAGCGGAGCCGGAACGGCGCACACAAGGATGTCCTACGGGGTTGTCCTGCGCAGCGACGACGGCGGCCAGACCTGGTCCGAACCCTATGATCTGCGCGACTGTATGCAAGCGGGGGATCGCAACCTGGGCGGCGTCGTCCCCTTGTCCCATCGGGCGAAATTTGACCAGCAGAACAAATCGCCGCTGGGCTACAAGGTCCACCTGCATGCAATCGGTACGGCAGGGGAGAGCGCTGTCGTGGCGATAAACAACCACGGCGCCTTTCGCTCGGAAGACCAGGGGCGCAGCTGGAAGCATTTTTCACAGGCGCTGAGGAACGACACCTTTCCCCATGAAATTGTCAATATTGGGCCGCGGATTCTGGACCATGCCGATGGGCATCTTCATGCCTTTGGCAACTGGTTCGGTGAAGTCGACCAATACCATCAGCTCCGCAACCAGCTGGTCGTTCTTCGCTCGCCGGACGGCGGTTCCACCTGGCAGGTCGAAGAATATCCGGCCGCCTTGCCGCAATACGAACCGGCCGCACTGATTCACGACGGCGCGTTCCTCTTCGTCACCCGGGACCAGACGGAGGTGCGGGCGCACCGGCAAATGACCTGGTCTCCTGGCACACCGCCGCAGATCATCGACACCAATCTCCAGGATCCGCGCTACGTCGACACCGTGGATTTTTCGCTGAATCCGGTCACGCGACGCTTCGAAGTTGTTCGCAGTGAACGTCACCGCATGCAGCTTTGGCTCTGGAGCATGGATCCGGCCGACTGGGAGGCGGGACAGTGGCGCCGGGAGTGCCGTCTGCTCGAGCGCGGTGGCCAGTTCTATGGGGAGGCCGATGGCTTTCATCCGGCCGCCGCAGTCATCGACGAAGGGCGGGGCGTGCAGCACATTTTCATCTATGCCGGCCATCCCAACGGACCTGCGGGTGTGTTTCGGATTACCCGGAGTCTGGACACTCCGAGGCTGGCGGCATTTCTCGCCGAACACGGCGCAAGGGAGTAGGGACAGGTAGCGAGGCGGTAGGCAATGTCCCAAAGGTGTTCACCCCTCTTTCAAGCCTTTATTTTTCGACGAGCTCTCTGCCGGGGTGCCGCCGGCAGACTGGTGCGGTATTCATCCAGGCGCAGGCCGATGCGCTCCAGCGGCAGCTGCTGGAAGCCGGTACGGCGTAGGATCTGGGCATCGTCGCGCAGGGCCCAAGCGGCGCGTCCCGGGTCCTGCGAGTCGACCCAGCCCGGATCGCCGTCCTCGGGGACGAGCCAGTTGTCGCGGATGTCGATCAATTCCTCCTGCGCATACCAGAAGATCCGCAGCCATCTGCCGCTCACGAAGAGG
>CAXFTV010000230.1:0-3875 GCA_964005845.1 uncultured bacterium | reverse complement strand
GCAGGAGCTGACCTATATCCAGACCATCATCGATTTTTTGCCCGCCGGCTGGAAGGGGGCGATGGTGGCCTTTCTGTGCGCCGCGTTTATGTCGACGGTGGATACCCATCTCAACTGGGGTGCCTCGTATCTGGTGCGCGATTTCTACGCCCGCTTCATAAAGCCCGGGCGCGCGCAGGGTCACTACGTGGCGGTGTCGCGGCTGGCGATGGCGCTTTCTGCTCTGGTCGCCGTGCTGGTGGCGGTGTACTTGATTACCAGTCTCGGCAATGCCAATCGCTTTCTGGTCGGTCTGATGGCCGGTATCGGGCTGGTTTTCGCGCTGCGCTTTTACTGGTGGCGGGTTAACGCCTGGTCCGAGATCAGCGCCATGACCGGGGCCGTAGTGATCAACGGCATTCTACAGTTCTGGGTCGCCGACCAGGCCTTTTTCAAGGACCTGACCGCAAACGCTTCCGACCGAGGGGCGCTATTGCTGATGGCCGGTGCCCTGCTGGTCAACGCGCTGTGGATCATCGTCACCTTGAAGACGGCGCCCGAGTCGCGCGAGGTCTTACACCGCTTTTATCTGCGCGTGCGGCCGCCCGGACCCGGCTGGCGGAAAATTGCGCGCGAGTGCGGCGTCGAGCACGAGGGCATCGACCCGCGCGATTTCCTCGCCTTTCTCGGCGGCATCATGCTCATCTGGGGGGCGCTTTACGCCGTTGGCAAATTGCTCTTCGCCGCCTGGTTGAACGCCTTTCTGGGCCTGGCGGTGACGCTGGTGGGAGGTTTACTGCTCTACAAGTTCCTGATCCAAAAGGCCGATCGCGCCGATCTGGTAGAAGGGGAGCGCGATGCCAGCGAGCGCGAGGTTATGGACGAGTAGGCGCGCCGCCAAAACGACGGACGCGTTTCAATCGTAGGCCAGGTTCTGCGCCTGCATCATGCCGATCATATAGCCGAAGGCGAAGATTTTTCCCAGCATGCCGTAGCCGCGGGTCGCCGCCGCTTCCTCGGAGCCCATCGTCGGGGCGTGGTCGGGGCGGATAGGTCCCGTGAAACCGGCCCGGGCATAGATTTCGAGCATGCGCGCCATATCGGTCGGGCCGTCGTCGTGAAAAGTCTCGGTAAAGCGGGTGGCCGCGTTGCCCTCGACATCGCGGTAGTGGATGAAGTGGACCTTGCCCTGCTCGGTGAACTCCCGGGCCACCGAGTAGATATCTTCACCCATGGCCTTGAAGTTTCCCTGGCAGAAGGTGATGCCGTTGGACGGACTCGGGGCGATGTTGAGCAAGCGGCGGTAGGCCGCTGCACTGACCATTATCTGGGCCGAGCCGCGATAGGGCGAAATGGGCGGGTCGTTGGGGTGGTAGCCCAGGCGGATATTGGCCTTCTCGGCGACGGGAATGACGCGCTCCAGGAGCCAGCTCAGGTTGTCCCAGAGTTCCTCTTCGGTCTGGATATGTTCTTCCGGCGGCTCCCGGTTGGAGGCGGCGTAGTCGAACTGCGACGAGATGGCGCCCCCGCGCACCGGCACCCAGTCGGTGCGCGTACCGCCGGCGCCGAGATTGTAGCACAGGACGGGAATGCCGACTTCGCCCATCGCCTCCAGCGCCGCGATAAAGTTCAAGAGCTCCTCGTCCCGCCCCGGGACGCCGCGGCGAATGTTCTCGGCCTGCACCAGGGTCATGGTTTCGTAGACGGGAATCTCGAAGCCGGCCGCCTCCCAGTCGTCTTTCTGCTTTTGCATTATGGCCTTGTAGTGGGAGCGCTCGACCCCTTCGAGAGGCGGCGAGGGGACGCAGCCCGAGACGCCCATCTCGCGGCAGACTTTCACGTACTCGGGATGATCGTCGGGATGTCTCCCCAGGGTCATGGACAGCTTGAACGAGCCCTGTTTCATAGTGCATTCCTTTCTCCGTTGTAGCAGGTGTGCGCATGGGGCGAAATTTTTGGCTTGAGATTTAACCTATTGGGCGGGCAGTGCGCGGGCCGGGAAGGGGCCGCAAAAGTGCCGCTAGTATTCGCGCAGTCCTCCGTCGGGGTTGATTAGCGGCGTGCGCTGGTAGGGCATGGGCGGGTACCTGGCAAAGGCCTCTTCGTTGAGTTCGATGCCGATGCCGGGCCGTTGCGATACCAGCAGGTAGCCGCCCTGGCGCTGCACCGGTTCGTCTACCAGGTCGGCCTTGGCGCCGCTGTCATCGTCGTGGGGATACTCCTGTAGCGGGATGTTGTGCGTTGCCGCGTCGAGCTGGACGCAGGCCGCCGTCAGGACGGCAGAGAGCGGATTGTGCGGCACGACGCCGACGTAGTGCGCCTCGGCGATGGCGGCGATTTTTTTGATGTTGGTGAAGCCGCCCGCCAGCGACAGGTCGGGCCGCACGAACGCAGCGCCCTTGTGGTTCAGCAGATCCAGAAACTGGTAGATGGTGTAGAGGCGCTCGCCCATCGCCAGCGGCATGGGCACGTTGGCTGCCACGTACTCCCACTGGTCCATGTTCTCCGGTTCTATGGGATCCTCGAAGAAGTAGAGATTAAACGGCTCCAGCGCCCGGCCGACGGCGATGGCTTCGGCCGGGGTCAAGCGGTTGACGACGTCGATCATTATATCGACCTCCGGTCCAACGGCTTCCCGGACCGCCCCGACCCGCTCGACGGCGTGGTGCTGCATGGCGGCGAAACTCATGTCTTCCAGACCCAGCCCTTCTTCGAAATCAGCTGCCGCAAAGTCGCCGAAGGGGTAGAGCCGCACGGCGCTGAAGCCTTCGGCTAGCCGCGCCTTTGCCTGTGCTGCCAGCGTCGCCGGGGTCGAACCGGCGAGGTGGGTGTAGAGTCTGACTTTGTCGCGCGTCGGGCCGCCGAGCAGTTCGTAGACGGGCCGGCCGCAAGCCTTGCCCTTGATATCCCAGAGCGCGATGTCCAGGGCGCCGATGGCGGCCATTAGATCCGCTCCACCACGGAAAATGCTGCGGCGAAACATGTGCTGCCAGTGCTTTTCGATGTGCAGCGGGTCTTTGCCCTGCAGATACTCGGCGCAGAACTGGACGCCGGCCCGGGGCATGAAAGGGGTGCCGCTGGTGCCCGAGGCCGGGTGCAATTCGCCGATGCCGTGGAGCCCTTCGTCGGTTTGGACTTTGACGTAATTGAAGCGGTCGGCCGACAGAACTTCGACTGCGGTGATTTTCATTTTGCCCCGAAGGTGAAGTGGTGGTAGGTGGACGCAAAGATCAAAGCCGGTGAATTCAAGTGCCGGCAGCGGGCAGAATCAGGCGGGAGGGACGATCGCCGCCGTGGAAGACCGTCTGCCGGGCCACGGCCAGATCCACTTCGGCCAGATCGTTGCCACCGGTGTTGTGATTGCGGTCGTGGTTGGGAAAGTCGCTGCTGGTAAGCTCCAAGCGCAGGCAGTGGCCGCGGCGAAAATTGCAGGCCGTCGCGCCCAGTTTCACCCTGAGTTCGACCAGGTCTCCCGGGGCGATCAATTCTTCCCTGTCCAGCGAATGGCGGTGCCGCACCCGGACCATGCCATAACAGACCTCCAGGGCCTTGCCGTGCGGGTCTTCGTCGACGAGGCGGACGAAGAAATCGGTGTCGGGTGCCGAAGAGGTGACGAATAATACGGCCTCTGGATAGCCTGCTATTTCGAGCTCTTCTCGCAGGGGCGGGGTGCGGTAGTAGAGGATGTCCCGGCGCCACTCCAGCCGGCGGCGGTCGGCCGGACCCGAAAACAACTCCTGGGTCCACAATGTGGGCACGGGGTCGCGCGGGTCGTACTCGTACTCGTCCCGGGCGTTGGCGGCGCTTTCCCGGCACTGCAGCGCCCCGCTTCCGCGCACCTGGTCGGCATCGCCCCGACTGCTCAGATAATAGGTCTTTTCCCGGGTCTCGGCAGG
>CAXFTV010000229.1:0-1852 GCA_964005845.1 uncultured bacterium | reverse complement strand
TTCGCCGACGTAGATATCGCCGTGGCGATCCACCCAGATACCGTGGGCTCCGTGGGGGCGATCCGCCGGACCGCCCTGCACCACCCACTGCGTCAGCAAACGCCCTTCGATGGTGAAAATGCTGACCCCGCCGCCCTCGGCCAGATAGACCCGATCATCGCCATCGATGTAGATGCCGCAGGGTCCGGGCCGGCCCATCCACTGCGCCGAGAAGGTGCCGTCCGGCGCGAAGATCTGGATGCGGTTGTTGGGCTCGCGGTCCAGTACCAGGAGGCGGCCGTCGCTGGCCTGGAAAATATTGTGCGGCAAACTGAACTGGCCGGGCTCGGCACCCTCGCCGCCCCAGGTGCGCAAGAGGGTGCCGTCGGCGGCCAGGTGATGCACGTAGCACTGGCCGTAGCCGTCCGCGACATAGAATTCACCGGCCGCATTCCGCACCACCCGGGTGGGCTGGTTGAAAGGCTGGCCCAGAGCGCCGGGCTGCCCCGGGGTGCCCAGGGTCTGGAGTAATTCGCCAGCCGCGGTGAATACGCGCACGGTGTGGTCGCCGCAGTCGGGGATGTAGATCCGATCCTGGGCATCGATCCACAGTTCGTGGGGAAGCACGAGGATATCGTGTCCCCACTCGCCGAGCAGGCGGCCGTCGCGGTCGAAGACCACGACGGCGGGATCGGGCTCGCGGTCGAGGGCGTAAACTCTGTCCTGCGAGTCGACGGCCACGGCGGTCACTATCCCCATGGGACGCTCGCTGCCCCAGCCGGGGACGGCTTCGTATTGGTGATTTCCTGCGCCGACGATCATAGGTGCTCCTTTCAATTTCCGTCAGTGGGTAGTTTCCCTGGCGGTTGCGCCAGGGTCCAGAAGACTGCTGCAGCCGCTGCCACGCTATGGCGTAGACCTCGGTGTCGTTGCGCACCGCGTCCCTGCTGTTGCCGACCTGGCTGGAGGCACTTATAGTCGGTGAGCGAGTTTTTCAGTACGCGCCAGATTTATATACTAGGATGTAGAGCAGCCCCCAGCAAACCCTCCGGTGCCCTCCCGTACGCGTTGGCCAAAAGGGCAGTCGGCGACCAGCTGTTTCTCCACAGCAACTACGAGAAGGGCACCGGGATCGCATCGCCGTGCCAGGGAAAGGCATAACTCGGCTTGTTGGCAAAGCGCGCCATGCCCGCCTCCAGGCGCATGGACGCAGAGGGCGGCAGCTCCACCTCCAGATAGCGGCTGTCCACCGGCACGGCGGCGCCCTCGTCGGCGCGCACCCCGGTGAACTGATGCTCGCCGAAAGCACCGGCCTGAACGATCAGACGGCGGCTTTCCACATGGCTCAAATTGACCAGCTGGATGCCGGTCTTATCGGCCTTCAACTCGTCGACCAGAACGGCCACATCCGGCGGCAGTCCCGGGCGCCGGCGCCCCGGGTCGAAGTAGCGCACCTGCGCCCGCAACAAGCCGCCGTTGTAGACCGACTGGGGCGCCCCCAGCATGACCTGGGTCAGGCCTTTGGTGAGGACTGGATTGGCGGGCACGTAATTGGCCTCGATCAACTCCGCGGTGGAGCGCGGATCGCCGTGCATCAAGGCGATGTTTTCCAGCGCCCACTCGTACTCGGCGCGCAGAATTTGCTCGGGCCAGCCCGGATTCTTGCCATCGTAGTAATTGAAGCGCGCCAGTTCGGTTTCGCCGCTGTTTTTCTCGCTCCCCTTAGCGGGGGGAATCTCGTTCCAATCCCGTTCCACGTCGCCTTCCCGCACCCGGCACATGAGCTCGTAATCGCACGGCGCCAGCGAGGCGTGGTAGAGGTGGGCCAGCTCCTGCACGCGCATGGGCGCCGGCGGCGACAGCACCGAGACCT
>CAXFTV010000228.1:0-4344 GCA_964005845.1 uncultured bacterium | reverse complement strand
CTCCCTCCATGACTATTTTTCCCTGTTCCTCCAACGCCAGTAGCAGTTGATCGTAGAGGATAGCTTCCAAACGCCGCACACAGCGATTTTTCAATTCCTCGCGGTTGGGCCCCGGCCGCAGGGGAAACTCGGCATGGTAGTCCGTCAATCCCTCTATTATGCGCCGGCTCAGATCATCCCAGATAGTCCGGTGGACTGCGAAGAGCTGGTTTTCACTTTGGATGAGGACGGCCAGACCCGCCGCCTCCACCTCTTGCAAACCCGCCTCGGCCCGCGCCGCACTCAACCCCAATGCCCCGGCCAACTCCATTGCAGTGTGCAAACCCGCCTGGCCACAAAGCAATTTGTCGCCCAGTACATCATCCGGACGCTCCCGATCGAGTCGTTTTAAACGTTCGACATAACCCGTATCCGCACGCCGATGTTTTATTGGCTGCGGGTCTAAAATGCGCCCTCCCCCTATGGTCAGCGGCGGCGAGTAGCGCCGGATCACAAAGCGGTCGCCCCACACTGCCACGGTCGGCGTTTCGAGGTGGAACTGCACCATGGCCGAGGAACCGGGTTCGAGCACCTCACGGTCGAGCAGGTATACCCTGGCAAGTGCTTCGCAGGTACCGATATGCAGACGAATCCGGGCCCGGTGCACCAGCGGATTTGGACTCGAAGCCAGCAAGTCCAACTGGGCGTCGAGCATGTGAGAGGGCCTGAAATAGCCAGGACTGCACAAGACGTCGCCGCGACTGACTTCGTCGACGTCAATGCCGGGCAGATTCAACGCCGCCCGATCGCCCGCCTGGATAGTCGAGATCGTCTGCCCGTGCGACTGCAGACCTCGTACTCTGAGTGGGTTCCCGGCTGGTTGCACTTCTACGTTATCCCCTTCGGACAGATTGCCGGCCAGCACCGTTCCCGTGCTCACCAGGCCGAATCCCTTGACCTGAAAAGTGCGATCCACGGGTAAACGGAAGGGACCCTGGTTGACTTTTTCATCCGTCGCCGCGATCATTTCCGTCAGCATGTCCTTGAGTTCATCAATGCCCGTCCCGCTAAGTGCAGACACCCGGGCAATGGGCGCCTCCTCCAGGAAGCTGCCCTCGACCAATTCCCGGATCTCCTCTTCGACCAGATCCAGCCATTCTTCGTCAACCAGATCGATCTTGTTGAGTACGATAATACCGCGCTCTACCCCCAGGAGTTTCAGTACGTCGACGTGCTCGCGCGACTGCGGCATAACCCCGTCGTCGGCGGCGATCACCAGCAGCGCCAGGTCAATTGTGCTGACGCCGGCAACCATGGTTTTGACGAAGCGCTCGTGACCCGGCACATCGATAATCGTGGCTTCGTCCCCGAAAAAGGCAAAGCCCAATTCGATCGTTATGCCGCGCGCTTTTTCCTGCGGCGCCTGATCCGTATGTGTACCGGTGAGCATCTGCACCAGCAGCGTCTTGCCGTGATCGATATGACCGGCGGTTCCGATGATAGTATGAGCCATGTGATCTCTAACAGTATCTCGTGATTATTACTCTACCCGGAGACCAGAACTGTTTTACCCTAGTATACATCGATATCCATGCGCACAATATCGTTTGCCGTTTTGACGTCCTTCACTTCGAGGATGAAATTTTCCGTGGCCAGCGTGGTATCGCCGGCCGCAATCGAAACCCGCTTGAATGGAGTCTGTGGCAAGTGGCGGAAACCATCGGCGCCAATTAAGTTAATCATCACTTCCGCATTCACAGCCTGGTCGATATTGGTATTGAAGAATGTAATCTCAAAGACACCTATTATCAATATCGATTTTTCCAGTTCTTCTTTGATGGAATTATAGCGCCAGCTGATATTGCGTCCGCCAATTTTTTTTTCCCACACTTGATCCGGTTCCACGCGGACATCGGTAAAAAGCGGGGGTTGTTCCGTCCAAACTTTTGCCTCATCTCGTGTTTCCAATGGCAAATCGTCAATTTCGCAGGCGGGCAGAAAGGCGATTATTATAATCCACAAGGGCCATTTCATCGCAGCATATTCACATTATCTCATGCCGGCTACTCCCGCGAGAACCGGACAAACCAGCCCCTAACTCAGAAATTGGGCCGCAGTGAAGGATCCTGGCAACTTGCCGGGCTTGTCGCCGAACGACCACCCTGCTGCTTGCCGAGGCGCGGCAATTTTCTTATCCATATAGCAGATACGCCCTTCGAGCAAACAAACCAATGGTAATATTCTATGCGCATTAGGGATGAGCAAGTCGCCAGCTATCGACAGCAGGGCTTCGTCATTATTGAAAACTTCCTCAGCGAAGGGGAACGGCGCGCCGCTCTCGATGGCTTTTTCCGTTTCTTCGCCCCATCCTACGAGGAGTACCTGGCTAAAAATCGCCAGAATGAGACGCCAGGGCAAATACTCTTCCCCTGGGACCACTCGGGCCTGAACCACGTCACCGTCCACCCGGACCTGATCGAGGTTGCCGAACGCATCCTCGGCACCCGGGAAATCCGCCTCTGCGAAGGCCATCTGGGCATGAAGTACGCCGGCGAGGAGCACGGCGTCGGCTTCCATATCGACTACGGCAATAATACCCTGGGGCCGCTTATCGAACCCGACGATTTTATGAACCTGGCGTGCTTCTACTGCTTCGACGAGGTCAAAGAAGGCATGGCGCCAATTCAAATGGTGCCCAATGGCCATCCGGACGAAGAGGCCGTTTCGATGATCGTGCCGGGTGGTTCGCTATGTCTCTATAGTGTCTTCACCCGCCACTCGGCTTCACCTTTTGTCGCTGCCACGGGCCACCGTCCAGTCATGTGGGTGGGATTTACCCGCAAGGACCGCCCCTGGGATGGAGGCCGAACCTTCACCTACAAAAGCGGTGCTAACACAGCAGCCATGACCCGCTTCCTGGTCGAGGCCACGCCCAGGCAGCGCGAATTGCTGGGTTTCCCCCCGGTGGGCGATCCGCTGTGGAGCGCAGCATTTATACGGGGCATGGCAGAGAGATACCCCGGCTTCGATCCAGCTCCCTACTTTGCCGCCCCAGAGGGGACCTGAAAGCTTCAAAACCCGCGGCAAAAGCCGGGACCAGATTGATCCCTGGCATATAATCGGAGGACAAAATTGCCCTTTTGCAAAAACGCTATGGTTGGCCCCCAACTATAGCGTAGTCCTCTTCGCCTTCAACGATGTCAAGAACCCGGTTGACGGGTATCCCCTCCCAGGTCTGGCGTTTGCCGCTGGGCCAGAAAATATCCAGTCTCTGCACCCGCTCTGCCGCACCCAATCCCAGATGCAGAGTCGGTTCGTTACTCGAGCCAAAGCCATAACCGCTGGCCATCCGGCCATGGACTTGCCGGTCGTTGCAGTAGGCCACCGCCCGCGCTCCAATAGCGGCGCGATTGCTCGCAGTACCTACCAACTTCAAGCGCAGATAATTGCCGACGGGCCCCTCGTTGCGATAGAGGCTATTGGGCCAGACATCGGCGTCGTAGTGACCACCCAGTCCGGCGTACAAATCCAGATCGCCATCGCCATCGAAATCGGCGAAGGTGGCGCCGTGCCCCTTGCCCAGATTGCCGACTCCAGCGGGATCAGTGACATCGACAAAACGGCCGTCGCCCTGGTTGAGGAAAAGAGTATTGGGTTCGAAGCGATACATTTCCGGCCCCCCGTTGGCCAGGTAGATATCCTGAAAACCGTTGTTGTCGACGTCGCCTACGCCAATCCCCATAGAGCCGAACGAACGGGCCAAACCCGCAGGAACGGTAATATCCGTGAAGGTGCCGTCGCCGTTATTGAGATATAAAAAGGGACGGTTGGGCTCAATGGCACGACCTTCTACCCAGCTATTGAGCACATCTTCGTAGGCGCTCATAGTCGAAGCAAAAAGATCGAGTTCGCCATCGTTGTTAAAGTCGAAAAAAAATGTCACATACCCACCTTCCAGAGGGAAAACAACCCCGGCACGAGCAGCCCGATCTACAAAAGTGCGGTCCCCCTCATTGCGATAAAGGCGATTGGGCGAACCGATATTAACCACATATAGATCGGCGTAGCCATCGCCATCGTAATCGCCAAAGGCGGTGCCGATGGTCTTGCTCGAATCAGCGGTGCCAGACGCCTGTCCGATATCTCTGAAGCGCCCGTCTCCCTGGTTATGCCACAAATTGTTGCGCCCGCCATCGCCGATTACCCCATTGGCCACATAAAGGTCCAGATGGCCATCGCGGTCCACATCCGCCCAGGCGGCAGTAAAACTGGCCTGAGCCTCACCCATCCCGGCCGACACCGCGACATCGACAAAACGATCGCCATCGTTGCGATAGAGCGAATTGGGCACGGCGCCCTCCCAGG
>CAXFTV010000227.1:0-8873 GCA_964005845.1 uncultured bacterium | reverse complement strand
TCGAGTGCATCGCTGCGCAAGCCGATCTCGTAGTTGCCGCGCAACAGCGGATTGAACACGTACTGGTAGAGCGGATCGGGGATATCGTCCTGCACCCGCTTGGTGCGGTGGCGCAGTTCCAGGTTCAGGGTCCGGGTGAGGGCCGCATCGTACTCGGCGCGGAGGTAGAGAGCCCGGTTGCGGCCCCAGCCGGCAATCTGCTCGACATGGTGCGCGCCCATAGTCAACTTCAGTCGGGGCTGCGGTCTAAAGGTGAAAAAGAAGTGCTGCCCCTCGCTGTCGCGCTCGTAGGCGTAATCGGGCTTGTTGTCGTTCTCGCGCGCATCGACCACGCCGTTGTTGTTAAAATCGTCGCCGTAGACAAAATCTTCGGATTCGACGAAATACATCAGGAAGGGCTCTTCGTGGTCGGGGATATTGTTGTCGTTGACATTGGTGTCGAAGATGCCGTCGCCGTTGTCGTCCAAACCGGGAAAAACCCCGAAGCCCACGTCCTGCAGCGAACCGGGGAAGAGATTCTCATTTACCTCCAGTGCCGCATCGCTGATGTCGTTTTTGAAACGCAGGTGCAGCGGGTCGTCGTGTTCCCAGGAATCGGGCCAGGGATCCAGATCGTCGTTGTCATCGACCAGTTCGAATTCCTTCAGCCGCGGCACGAAATCGTCCCAGTAGGAAAAAGACGTCCTGTAGCCGGGGGGCACCCGGAAAATTTCCCAACCCAACTCGAAGCTTTTAATACCGCGCTTTCCGGTCAGCGAGTAGGCCCTCTCCCCGTTCTCCTGGCGGCCGCCCTGCGGCCTTGGGAAGATCAGGTGGTGCGTGCTGACGTTGTAGTTGCCCCGCACCTCGAAGCCCAGAAAATCCAGCTCGGCCTGGGCCCCGTACAGTTCCAGGCCCGAGGGGAACCCGTAGTCGAATTCCACCCAGCCCAAGTTGGCATCGTCGCGCACATTGCCCGGTGCCCGCATTATATTGCGCCAGTCTTCCCAGGCCAGGCCGACCACGCCGGCGCGCCCGATCGGAGCACCCAGATCGATGGCGTAGTCGTTGGAAGCCAATACCCGGAAGGAAATGCCCTCGGCCTCGGGCGGCACCTCGAAACGAAAGATCAACACGTCGTTGCCGTCGACCTCAAGGATATCCCCCAGCTCTACTGGTTCGGCATTGCGGAACAAACCGCGGCGGCTGTCAAAAAGACTTTCAAAATCGATGGCGCGAGGCAGCCAGGACTGGCGCCGACGCAGGTGTGAAACGTCCTCCATGCGCAGGCGCTCGGCAATGGCGTTGGCCGCCTTGCCAGCACTTACCAGATCCACCACCCTGCGCACTTCGGGCAGCAGCGGGCTGGGGTGTCCATCTACCAGCATCTCCACGGCGTGTACCCGCGGACCGGCGCCGTCATCGGGCGAGTCGTCGCTGATGGCCAGAAAAATCTCCTCCGGCGGGATGAGATTGATCGGGAAAGTGCCCTTGCGAAATGACCCGCGACCTCTTTTTGCCAGGGTATCGGTTAGGTGGGTATTGGCATATGAAGCACTAAATTTAAGCACACTGCCGATCTGCGTCTGCCACTGGGCGCCGAAGAGATAGGTGGCAAAATCAAAGGGCCGTTCAGCACCCAGGACGCGCATCGGATCGGAGATGCGCGAGCCCATGATGGTGAACTGGTTGCGCCGCGAGTTGCCGTCCCAGCGAATCCCGTTCAGGCGCATCACCGAAAGCATCATGGATTTGAGCCGGGCGTCTACCGCCCTGCCCACGATGACCGACGAGCCCCAGCCCTGGTAGGTGTCGTTGGCCACCACCAGATTTTGGAATAGATTGCTGTAGTCGGTAGCCTTGAAGATGTTGCTGCCGCCAAAGGGCGAAATGCTGCGGAATTCCCGGGTCCGATAGATGTCGCGGCCGTTGAGCAGGGTGAAGCCAAAGGGATCGTAGACACGGGTTTCCTCGTCCAGGAACAGAGCCCCGGCCTGGCGGAAAAAGCGGATGTCGCGGTAGGAGAAATTGGCGTAATTTTCGTAGGCCTCGTTCGACCACAAAGGATAGGCTGTGCGGTTGAGGTACTGGCCGCGGGCGGGCGCCGCAGCCAGCAATGCCAGAGTCAAGAGACAGCCGAGAATCTGAAGCCCCCCCCGAAGTCTGATTTGTCGATTTAAGGACAGAAAGTATGGCATTTTCGCACGATACATAATTTCAGTACACCACTGAGACAGTGCGGATCTCGGCGAGCTCGCCGAGATCCAGTTTGGCGCGCAGCCGCACCAGGTAGAGCCCCGGCGCCACTAGCGCGCCGCTGCTGTCGCGCCCGTCCCAGAAACCCGGACTGGCAGCTGCATCGTGGCCCGCTGGTGGCCGCAGGTACTGGCCACCGCTGAGCAGCACCCTTTCCAGCCGCCGCACCAGGCGGCCCTGCAGATCTAGAATATCTACCTCCAAACTTTGGGGCAGACTCACCCGTGAAAGGGTGAATTCGATCACCGTGTCGTCGTTGAGGCCGTCGCCATTGGGCGTGAATACCGGCGGTTGCGCCCGCATCGCGCTGAGTACGGATCCCTCGGCGTCAAAAGCGAGTACCCGCCACGAACGCGGGGCGCCGCTGTCGGGATCGGGCGAGGTATCTTCTTGGGCGTCGAGCGCCGCGGTGGCGTCCGGGCTGAAAAGTCGGGTGGCAAATTCGAACTGGTTGACCAGCAGCCGGGCCCTGAAGCGCACCTCCAGGGTGCCCGCTTGCCGCCATGGTTCGACGAAGCGCACTTCGAGCGCATCTCCCAGGACGGCGGTTCCGGCTACTTCGACGCCGGCGGGCGGGACTATCTCCTCCACTACCGCCAGGCTCGGCATGGCAATGGACAGGCTTTTCACGCCCAGATTCCCGGCGCTGAAATCCAGGTCCAGGGCGTAGTTGAAAGTAGTATCGCGTCCGACTACGGCGCGGTTGGGAAAGACCCGCGCCCGGGCGCTGGAGACTGGAATTTCGTCGGTGAACTCGATGACCAGTTCATCCAGACGAGGCGCCAGATCCTCGAAGCTGGTGGTGAAGTTTACCCTGTACTGCAGCAAGGTTCTAGGTTCGGGTACGGACAACGCGGCTTCCCCTTTCGCGACTTCCGCGCTCCAGGGGCTCCATTCATTGCCATCGTCCGAACTGCGGAATTGCAAACCCAGCGCCGTGCCTTCGGGCACGGCGCCCCGCCAGCGGAAGCGCTCGAAATTTTTGGGCTGGTCGGCCAAGCCCAGATCCAGCGGCGGCGAAACGTAGGCAGCAGTCGGAGCCACCCCTTTTCCGAGCACTTGAATTTCGGCTATTTGGGACCGGCGCAGGGGATCTAGTTCGATCAGCACCACCCGCAAGTAGCGGCTGAAAAGCGGCGTAAAGGAGACCTCGGTCTGTTCGAAGTCTACGATATCGCGCCGGGCCTCTATTTCGCGCCATTGAAAGCCGTCGTTGCTCACCTCCACGGCATAACCCAGAATGGAATTCTGGGCAAAATCATCGCTATTGTTCCCGGCGGTAAATACGCGCACGCCGCTGAGCAGGCGCCGCAGGCCCAGGTCCACCCGGGCGCTGGTATTCAACTGGTCGGGTTCGATATTCCAGGCCGTAGCTGGATCCCCGTCAAAGACCTCCTGCCGGCCGGAGGACTGCCCCAGGGCCAGGTTCTCGCCATCCACCGTGCGCAGACTCAGACCACCTCCCGCTCCCCCCACCTCTATGCCACCAGGAAACCCAGCGATCACCTCGGCTCCCAGTTCATCGGCCCAACCGCTGATGCCAGAACGGTCCAGCTGCCCCCGCTGCACCGGCGCCCAGCCCTCTACCTCACTCAGGTCGGCAGTTTTCCAGCTGCCGTCGCTCTGGGGCTCACCGCTCCAGCGCCACACTTGCCGCAGAGCACTAGTATCCGAGATCCACGTTTGCTCGCCACTGCTCACTTCAATCACTAGCCCGCTGCCGTTGCCCTGGCCCCGGTTCTCTACCCGCACCGCCAGGTGGTTGTCATTGGCCCGCAACTCGACGGCATATTGCTCCATGGTGGTCCAGTCGGCATCGGCACCCAGCGATGTCCCGTTGAAAAAAACCTCGTACTGATCCACCGCCGTGATCCTCAGCGTAGCAGGAGCAGCCGTGGGGGCATCAAAGGAATAGCGGTAATACACCGTCTGCTCCCAGGCATCAATGGGAAAAGAAGCGGCCTCGACGACGGCGACCAGGCCCATCAAAGCCAGTGCCAAAACGCTCGCCACTACCGGCATCGAATTGACTTTGCTGAATGCGCATTCTCGATGCTCATTCATCGCTTTTTTCCCCGTCCCAAGTTTCGTCGAGAAGACTTATACTGACCGTCCTGGTCACCGGGTTCACGGTCAGGCGCTGGTACTTGCCAAAGGGTTTCCAACGCTGCGCCCCATTTTCCCAGACCGTCTCCGGTTCTTGCGGCGGCACCTGCAGGCCGATGCGCCGCAGTGCCGCCGCGGCATCAAAGGGGATGAGTTTCTTGAAGCTATAGGTCACATAGGCGGCCTTGCCATGCACCAGATCCACGTATACCCAGGTGCTATCCCCGTCGGCATCCCGCCACTGCATGGTACTTACTCTCTCAGAGCGCACAAAAGAAAAATCGGGGGCGCCGAGTTGTTTTTGCAGTTCTTCGTCTGTCCGCTCCAGAATTTGCTGCAAATCCAGAAGCTGGTTTTCTTCCTTGCCACATGCAAACAGAATGCCCATGAGCAAAAAGATGGCGCCTCTGCACCCGCAAAACGCGCATTTCAGAACAATTTTATGAACCATCAACCAGCCCTTTTTGCAAGTCCTTAGCTACTGCTGCCGCATTGCTCCTACTCTGCCAGCGAAAACGCAAACGGATAGGTCACGACCACCGGTAGCGGATTCACTGCGGGAGCCGAGGCAGGCAACCCGCCGCTCCCAGGTGGCCCTTCTTCTCCTCCACCGGTCCTGGTTGCACTGACCCGCTGCTGTTGTAGCGCAGCCACATCGATGGGTCTGAAGGTCCAGCGGCGCGCTTCCTGTGCAATGCAATCGTCCACTGCCTGGCTGGCTACCGTCGATTCGGCGACCTGGACCTCGGATATGGCGCCGCCCACCTCGATAGTAAAACGGAGGACCACCTGCCCCGCGCTCGCCTCGCCCCTGTCGAATTCATCGGCAAAGCAGCGGTTGAGGGGTGACAGGCGGGGGCGCACCAGGGCCTGAATGGCACTCTGGTTGCGGCTGCGGTCCCCGGGTAGATTGCCCAGTAACCGGCTGGGTCCGTCCTCGGAGATCATCAAGGCCTGGTCCACCTGTTCAGCACGTGCGCTTTTCTGGATCACGCGCTCTTCCACCCGGTGGGCAAAAACAAAGCGCAGATCCCGGCTCTCAACCGGCGCTTCGAATGCCCCGAAGCGCAGGACAAAATTCTTTAGTGTAAGCTCTACGTCTTTTGTCTCCGGGTAGATTGGATCGAAGACGATATAGCCGCCGTAGTTCTCACCTTTAAAAATTGGCTGGTCTTCCTCGTAGTTGTAACTCCGCACCGTACCCATGCGCAACTCGAAACGGTAAAACTCGTTGCCGGACTGACCGCGGCGCGAGCGGTAATAATTCTCGAAATTTTCGTTGGGGGAAGCCGAAGTAATACCGTAGGCGCGCAGGTACTGGCCCCGGTCGGTCTCCAGCACTGCCGCCAGCGGGCTGAACATAACCTTGGGAAAGGTGCGGTTGTAGACGGTGACCTTGAAGACCGTGAAGCGGTTGGGCGTGTAGCCCAGACGGGGATCGACCCAGTCTCCATAAGTATAGGGATTTGTGGAGTATTTGCCCTTCGTGGACTCGTCGGGAAAGATCTCGTTGAGCTCCTCGTCGCTCATGTGATCCACCTCGACCCGCAGACCGGAAAACTCCCAGGAGACGGTGCCGTCCTCCGCCAGCACATAGCGCTCTGCGGCATCGGTGGTGCTATCGGCTTCTTCGATCGTGGACGTTAACAGGGTTTCGTGCTTGATAGCCGGGGGAAAGAGGAAACAGCCGGCCAGCAGCCAGCACGCCAGTCCCGCCCCCATGGTTGTATAACGAGATGAGTTCTTCACCGGGTCGTTTCCTTGTAAAAGTCGATCTGCTGTTGGGCAATGGAGCCCTGCTGGGTCAGGGCGAAAACCACGAGGTTGACCCCGATCTGCAGTTGCGGCTCGTTGCGGAATTCCTTCTCCCAGGCCCGGCCGTATTCCTTGGTAGAAAATACCACCACCAAACGGTCCCCGAGAAAAATGCCTTCTAAAAAGGGCACCTCGGGATTGAAGTCCTGTCCGTACTTAAGGGCATCCTGGGTGCGCTGGGGCGGCGGGCCGTCGTCGAAATCGTAAAAACTGTGGTAAACGGGATGATCGTTGGGCAGGACCCGGAAGCGCGCGTCCCGTCCCAGGGCGGCCTTCAACATATCCCGCAGCGAGGCTTCGGCCGGGGTGTATTCAGTCGCCACCTGGAGCGGCCCCGACTCTATCATGGCCTCTACCAGCGCAAAGCCGCCCTTGCGCAAATAGTCGCCCAGGTTTTCGACCTCGCGCTGGGTGGGCTCAAAGGCCTGTTCGACGGAAATGTACACAAAGGGCGCCCGGTAGATCTGGCGCGAATCGAGGAAGAGGTGGTTGTCCACCTCGGCGCGAATCTGGGTAAAGTCATTGATGGATTCGACCAGTTCGAAGATGGCCCGCTGGGTGGCCGGCTTGAAGTCGTTGCCCCAGGCCAGAGCCAGGTACACAAAACCAGTGATATTCTGCTTGTTGCTGGGGTCCTGGATGACCAGCCCTTTGTAGCGACCGATGTCCAGGGCCTCCAGATCGAGGAACTCCTCCTGCATACTGATGCGCTTTTCCGGCTCCTTGGGACTGGCGATGGCCACCCGCTGAACCTCCGGCTGGACCACTTCCAGGCCCAGGTCGGCGCCACTTTCCACGCCAAAGCGGAAGGTCTGTATTTTGCCCACCAGGTCGGGCCGGCGAATCTGCGGACGACGGGCGATTTGGGGTTTGGCGGCGCGCACCTGCCGGGTCATCTGGCGCTTGGGAATCTTGCGCTTTTCAAACTCGAAAGGTTTGGTCATTCTCGGCTTGCGCACCACCAGGTGCATCACCGGTGGCTTGGGCGCTTTTTTTTCTTTGGCGCGGGTGGCCAGATAGGCCACTGGCAAAGCCAGGATGAAAATGGCGATCGCCAACGCACCATAGGTCAGCCGACGCAACCGCCTGAGCAACTCCTCCGGACGCAGAAAATCGGTCGGGGTGGCGAAACGGCCTGGTGATCGTTGCATTTTTTGCGCCATAAAATCTTGCGGTTTCTATAACCTATTGGTTTCAATCCACGCTTTGTGCATACGCGCAAAGCGGTAGGCCTCGGCCAGTTCAGCTTCCTCACCGGAAAAGCGGCTCAGCACCCGGTCGTAGATTTCCACCGCCTTTTTCCACTCGTTGAGCGACTCGTAACACACGCCCATATTGCTCAGCGCCCCGATCTCGCTCTCGGTGCCGGGATAGCGCTCGACAATCCGCGCAAAGCCCTCGCTGGCCCGGCGGAACTGGTCGGGTTTCTTTTCTTCCAGGGCCTGGGCAAATATCTTTTCCACCTCGGCGTACTGGAGATAGGCCACAACCTCGCGCAAATCCGCCATTAGTGCGGGAATTTTTTGTGCTACCTTGCTATCGGGGAAGCGCTGCTGCACCACCTCGTAGGCGGCCAGGGCCTCTTCGTATTTCTCCTGGTTGTAATAAAAATCCCCCACGGTAAACTGGGCATTGGCGGAAAGGGGACTGGCGGGAAAGGCATCGGGCATTTGCCGGAAGAGGGCGATGGCTTCCTCCTCCCGCTTCAGATTGAGCAAAGACCAGGCCTGATTGTAAAGGGCGTCATCCGCCAGATCCGCCTTCGGATGCACTTCCACCAGGCTCTGGTAAAACGCTCTGGCCTGCTCGAACTGGCCCAGGTTGTAGCGCGCCTCGCCCGCCCTGAAAAGGGCGTCCGGGGCCAACTCTCCGCCGCTGTAATCGGCGGCCAGTTCGGCAAAAACCTCGGCGGCCCGATCGAAACGGGTCAGGTTGAACAGCGCGTACCCCAGATAGTAGAGACCGTAAGCTCGATTGCTATGCCCGGGCGACTTTTCCAGATAGGTGGACAGAAACTGCGCCGCGCTCTCCAGATCCTCGCGTTCAAAGAGGGCCTGGCCCAGGGCAAAGCGCATATCGCCCGAAAAGTGGGAATCTGGATAGCGGGAAAGCGCTTCCTTGTAGGTGGTTATCAGGGCGGCCATATCATTCCTCAGACCGTGCGCATCTCCAAGCAGAAAGTAGGCCTTCTCTTTGGGAAAATAGGACTGTTCGCCGCGCTCTTCAACCAGCTCCAGGGCAAGGATTTCGCGGCATACGGCTTCGACCTGGGCATAGTCCCGCAAGCCATAGTGCAGCTCCGCCAGCACCAGCATGTTCCCGACCCGCTCGCCCGGCTCCCGGGCCGCGTCCACCATGGCCTGATAATCGCTTATGGCCTCGCGCTCCCGCCCCAGTTCCAGGTGGGCCAGGCCAATCATGCGCCGGGCCGAAGTCGCCATATCCTGGTTGTCGCTTTCGAGTAATATTTTTAAATCGTCCACGGCGGCGGCAAAGCGCTCGAGTTTGAGCAGGCTGACGCCGCGGCCGTAGAGCGCGCCCTGGCGCACACTCTTATCCGCGGTCAAGTCGATGGTCCTGCCCAGGGCCTCGACTGCGGCGGCAAAATCCTCTATCTCTATCAGAGTGCGGCCCTTCATGTAATAAAAGCGAGCCTGTTCCCCGGGCTCGGAGGTAGCTGCAAGCCCATGCCCCAGGGCCTCGAGGCCTTCCTCGTA
>CAXFTV010000226.1:0-20752 GCA_964005845.1 uncultured bacterium | reverse complement strand
TAGGGACCGGGGAAAGCGCCCAATGATGGGGAGGGTAGCTGCTGATTTGGCGGATAAGGTCTATGTTACTTCGGACAATCCCCGCAGCGAGTCACCCGCGAAGATCATTGACGAAATTATGGTCGGGATCGAGGGGGATGTCGATGCGAGGATCTTTCCCGATCGTCGCGAGGCCATTCGGAACGCCATCGAGAAGGCCCTTCCCGGAGATGTCGTAGTAGTAGCTGGCAAGGGACACGAGGAAGGGCAGGATTTCGGTGATCGGGTTATCGACTTTGACGATCGCCAGGTAGCTCGGGAGGCCTTGAGATAATTGCGCCTCTAAAGGCTTATTAGAGAGTACGGCCTTTTGTGAACGAAGTATGCTTAAGTGAAATTCAACAGTGGACGGATGCGGAACTTGTTGGTATCTTAAATGCAGGTTGGGAACCTGCGGGAATTTCAACTGATACCAGAACCATTGAAAAAGGTGATCTTTTCCTGGCACTAGAGGGGCCTAATTTCGATGGGCACGACTTCATTGAACTAGCCTTTGAGCGTGGCGCTTGTGGGGCTCTGGTGAAGCGCAATTGGGTTGCCCGGGGAGGCCAGGCCAGCGGCCCGCTGTTAATGGTCCAATCACCTCTTCTGGCACTGGGTAGAATTGCCCGCAACTACCGCCGGCGTTTCGAACTGCCGGTTATCGGGGTAGTGGGCAGTGCGGGCAAGACGACGGTCAAGGAAATGGTTGCCGCGGTGCTTGGACGGAAGTACTGCGTCTTGAAGACCGCTGGCAATGAAAATAACGAAGTCGGGGTTCCACAAACGCTCTTACAGCTGACCCAAAAACACGAGGCGGTGGTTTTGGAATTAGCTGCCCGAAAGGTTGGGGATATCGAGTACCTCTGCTCTATCGCCCAGCCGCGAATCGGATTATTGCTCAATATTGGGACCGCGCATATTGAATTTTTTGGGTCTGTAGAGGGAGTGGCCAAAGCCAAAGGGGAGCTCCTGGAATATCTGGATGAGTCTTGTTTGGCTCTCGTGAACGCCGATGACTGTGTCGTGGTTAAGGAGGTTAAGAGGACAAAGGGGAGACTCCTTGCCTTCAGTCTCGAACGTGAGAGTCAGTTTCGTGGGGAGGGACTCGTCCTGGATCAGGAGGGCTGCGGCCACTTCACTCTACAAAATTTTCCTTTTGCGTTGCAAGTGCCTGGGCGGCACAATGTTTATAATGCCCTGGCGGCGGCAACCCTTGGTCGCGCATTGGAAGTGCCCTGGGAAGACATCCAGGCTGCACTTGGGGCTTTTCAGGCAGTTGCCATGCGCGGTGAACATTTGCATAATAAAGGGATTCGCATTATCAATGATGTCTACAATGCCAATCCCGAGTCTGTCCGAGCCGCTTTGAACCTGCTTGCGGATATGGATCCGGGAGGGGGGCGCAAAGTAGCTGTATTAGCTGATATGCTTGAACTCGGGGCAAGAGGGCCCGCCTTGCACGCTAAAATCGGTCGGTGCTCCAACGAGTTGGGGATTGATTATCTGATTACTACTGGTCCCCTCAGCAAAGAAACAGTAAAGGCCGCCCGAAATGCTGGTATGGATGAGAATCGGGCACGTCATTTTCTCGATAAAGCTGCGCTCAGTGATCATCTCAATAGCTTCCTGCAGGAAGAGGATATTGTACTCATTAAAGGCTCCCGCGGGATGAAATTAGAAGAAGTGGTTGAGCGCCTGATTTGAAGTAGATATGATTTTTTAATTTTCAAATGATTTAACAAATTTCTCCGTTCCCCGCGGTGGTATAGGTTTTCCCGATGCCCTCTAAAGAGCGTCCCCCGCTCTTTAGAGGGCATCGGATTCCAACTTGTCTTCTCCCTTTTCCTCCCTTAAGGGGGGGTATTTCTTCCCTAGTAAAGATTGCTTAGAAGGCTCCATGAAAGCTGCCCAAAGAGCCGGCATGCACGTGTTGCTGATCTGTCTTGTACTGGTTGGGCTCGGGATTGTTATGGTCTACAGCTCCAGTTCAGTCTTGGCCACTATCAAGTTTGCGGATAGCAGTTTCTTTTTGGAACGTCAGATTATAAGGGCCGGCATTGGTATCCTCATTATGCTGGTGCTGATTTGTGTCCCTTTAAGGCTGTGGGCAAAATTATCCCCTTATTTACTACTAGCTGGTCTAGGCTCCTTAGTCCTGGTAAGTTTTTTTGGGGAGGGGCCGGCAAAGCGCTGGCTACCACTGCCCGATTTGCTATCTAGTTTTTCTTTTCAGCCCTCTGAGTTTGTCAAATTAGTACTTGTTATATATCTAGCCGATGTCCTGGTGCGCAAAGAAGACGAGATCCAGGATTTTAAGACCGGATTCATGCCGCGCTTGCTACTTATTGGCTTTGTTGTGGGATTGATTGCTCTGCAACCGGATCTTGGAACCGCACTTGCCGTGAGCACGATCGCCCTGGTCATGTTGTGGGTTGGAGGGGGCCGCTCACTGCATCTTCTCTACACCGGATTGGCTGCTCTTCCAATTGTAGGTTTATCGCTCTATTTCTCTCCCTATCAATTGAAGAGGGTGCTGAGCTTTCTGAATCGAGGAGATGCGCAAGGGGCAGATTATCAGGTTTCTCAATCCCTGCTAGCGCTGGGTAATGGGGGCGGAATAGGCGTTGGGATTGGCGACAGCATGCAAAAACAGCAGTTTTTACCCGAACCCCATACGGATTTTGTATTTGCCTTTATTGGCGAAGAGTTGGGATTGGCTGGTACGCTCAGTGTTATTGGTCTATTTGTAGCCCTTGCAATACATGGTTTCCGCATTGCCAGGGAGGCGCCGACGCGGCATGGATTTCTACTGGCAACCGGTATTACTCTTATGATTTCAGTTTATGCCGTGCTTAATATTGGGGTGGTTACAGGCATGCTTCCTACAACTGGTTTACCGCTGCCCTTTATTAGCTATGGCGGATCTTCAATGTTTTGGAATTTGAGTGGCATTGGTATCCTGGTTGGTGTTGCTCGAGATAGTTCCGCCCAACCCCATTCCTGGCAGGGCAGCAGGCAGGACAGAAGTTTTGTCCAGAAATCGTTATGAAGCCGCTTTTTTTTTCCTTCAGCCGGGTGCATTTGATCGGCATAGGCGGGGCTGGTATGTCTGGGTTGGCTTATGTCCTGAGGGAACTTGGTTGTAAAGTCAGTGGTTCGGATCGCTCTTTTTCCCCAGTAGTTGAAAGGCTGCAAGGGGATGGATTTGATGTTCAACTGGGGCATGACAAAGTGCTGGTAATGGAGGCTGATCTGGTGGTCTATTCTGCTGCCATAACGGACACCTGCGAGGAACTGGTCGAAGCTCGCCGTTTGGGAATACCCACTGTTGGCAGAGCCGAAATCCTGGGAGAGTTGACCCGGTCCTATTTTACTATCGGGGTGGCTGGAAGCCACGGCAAGACGACGACGGCGTCCATGGTTTCAAGCATTTTAAGCAGGAGAGAGCCCAGTTCTTCTATGCTGATCGGGGGTGCTCTGCAAGGCCGGATACAAGCTGGACTTGGGGATGGTGAGCTCTTTGTCGTAGAGGCCGACGAATATGATCGCAGCTTTCTCTATCTTTACCCCAGCGCGGCAATTATCACTTCCATTGATGCTGAACATCTCGATTGTTATCGCGATCTGGCAGAGGTGCGAGATGCCTTCCGCCAATTCCTCGATCGCCTGCCCTTTTATGGGTGGGCTCTAGTCGGGGGAGATGATCCTGATAGCCGGAATATTTTGCACGGCGTCGACCGGCCCTTTTATACTTTCGGTTTAGGGGATGAAAATGACTTCAGAGCCGAGAGCATCGAGCGCCGCGACTGGGGGTGTCTTTTTGAATTGTTTTTCCGTCGTCAGCACCTGGGGCGGATCGAACTAAGTATTCCCGGCGACCACAATGTGCGAAATGCCCTGGCGGCAGCTGGTTTGGCCCATGTCCTTGGCATTGGATTCGCCACTATCGCGGCAGGTCTGCGATGCTTTGACGGCGTTGAGCGGCGCTTCGAAAAAAAAGGAGAGGCCGGAGGCATCCTGGTAATAGACGACTATGCCCACCATCCAGTCGAAATTGCCGCAGCTCTGCTCACCGCCCGGGATATAGGGCGCCGTGTCGTAGCTGTTTTTCAGCCGCATCTCTACTCCAGGACACAATATTTCTGCGAGGATTTTGCCCGGTCTTTACAGCTTGCAGACCGGGTGTTTCTGGCGCCGATTTACGGGTCGAGAGAAGAACCAATTGAGGGAATTCACGCCGGCTTAATTGCAGGGGTTATGCAGGGCCAGGGATATGATCAGGTTGAATATATTTCCGATATGGAAAAGATCGAGTTGCGCCTGCTGGAATCCTGCAGGGCAGGTGATCTGGTCTTGACCCTTGGAGCGGGAGATATCGACCGGGTCGCAGTCGATTTTTTGGCACAATTGAAAAGCCAAACAAGGTAAGCAGTATGGTATTTAAAAAAGCAAAAAAAAGCGGCAAGCGCCCCATGGCCGTACCCACTACAAATAAGCAAACCCATATACTAAAAAAAATCCGTCTGCGCCGGATGCTCTATGTCCTCCCCGTCATATTAATAATTGGTCTAGTGCTTGCCGGTTTAGAGATTTCACAACTTTTTGCTGCGTCATCCAGTTTCAAATTGAATGCGATGGAAGTTCAGGGGCTGCGCCTTCTGAACGGGCAGGATGTTCTGGCGGCCAGTGGCTTGCAGGTGGGAGACAATATTTTTGATGTGGACCTGGAAACCGTTGGCAGTCGTCTCGAAGAATTGACATGGGTTAAGCAGGCCCTCGTGGTACGCAAACCTCCCGATCGGCTCATTGTCTCGATCGTCGAACGCCGGCGCCTGGCCTGGGTTGAATTTGGGCAGATCTATGGTATTGATAGCGATGGGGTGCTGCTTCCGGGCCGCGGGGAGGCCATGGAGTCCTACCGCGATCTAGATCTTCCCGTGGTCAGAGGTGTTAAATGTGGTCTGGATTCATTGAAGGTGGGCCGAGTAGTAGCTGATTCTGTTATGTTCCAGATGCTCGCTTGGTGGCAGCAGGCCAATGCTTTCGATGCTGAGTTTTGTATGAATGTATCCGAAATTCAACCGCTGGAAGATGGTTGCATAAGCCTCCGCCTTGTCGGAGATGGAGTTGAGGTCCGCCTGCCAATAGACCAGGTTGGAGAGCGGCTAAGCGTGCTGAAAAAGCTCATGGGGCGGGTTTATAGGGAATGTCCCGAACCGTCCTATATAGATCTCAGGTTTGCCGGGCAGGTAGTTGTGGGCAGTAAAAATGCAGGGCGGCAGTCCTGAGCGAAAGGAGGGCAACGGAATGGTGCAAGGGGGGATGGTAGTCGGCCTGGATCTAGGTACGACAAAGATCTGTGCTATCATCGCCGAACGGGTGGCCCATGGTGGTTTGCAGATCATAGGAGTGGGAAGCAGTCCGTCTGAAGGCCTTCGGCGGGGTGTCGTCGTCGATGTCGAAAAGACCGTCCAGTCACTAAAAAAAGCGGTGCAAGAAGCTGAATTAATGGCAGGTGTAGAGGTCAGTTCCGTTTATGCCGGTATTGCCGGGGAACACATCGGCAGCCTCAATAGCCATGGGGTCATCGCAATAGGAGGGGAGAAGCAGGAGATCTGTGAAGCCGATAGGGAACGAGTTGTCGAAGCTGCGCGTAGCATCGCTACTATACCCATCGACCAGGAAGTCCTCCACGTCCTGACTCAGGAGTACATGGTGGATGACCAAGGGGAGATTCGCGACCCCGTCGGCATGTCCGGACTGCGACTTGAGGCCGAGGTGCACATTGTAACCGGGGCGGTGACTTCGGCACAGAATATCTGCAAGAGCATTTTGCGGGCAGATATCGAAGTGAGAGATATCGTACTGGAGCCTCTTGCATCAAGCTATGCCGTTTTGGAAGAAGATGAAAAGGAAATTGGGGTTTGTCTGGTCGATGTTGGAGGTGGTACAACTGATATCGCCCTTTTTTCGCAGGGAAGCGTAAGGCACACCGGCGTGATTGGAGTAGGTGGACAAAATGTTACCAACGATGTCGCGATTGGTTTGCGCACTTCCTGGCCACATGCAGAAAAGATCAAGTGCATGCACGGTACAGCGCTCTCCGAACGCGTCGAGGCAGAAGATGAAATCGAGGTGCCGGGCATTGCCGGCCGGCCGGCCCTTTCAGTGCCGCACCGGGAGCTAGGAGATATTATCGAACCGCGGATGGAAGAAATCTTTACCCTGGTGCAACGGGAAATTCGGGATCTTGCTGGGGTCGAATTTTTGAGTGCTGGCATCGTCCTTACGGGAGGGGGAGCACTACTCGATGGAGCCGTCGAACTAGCTGAAAAAGTTTTCGACATGCCTGTCCGAATGGGGTTGCCCCGAGGTTTTGAAGGCATGAGTGAAAAAGTTTCAAGTCCGATTTATGCAACCGCTTTGGGACTGGTTTTGTACGGTGCAGAGAACCGCAGTGCTAGTAATGGACAGCACAAAGCCAATGGGTTAAGTGAAGGCAAGTTCGACAATGTTGTGAACCGCATGAAAGAATGGTTTCAAACTTTAGTATAGATATTAATGGCTGTCTCGTCTTGCCTGTCTCGGGTTAGACGGTCAGCGCAATTGGGTTGAAAGGTATTTTCACCAATCAAGGAGGAAACAATTTATGACATTCCAGATTATTGATAACGAGCATACTGCTAAAATTAAGGTGGTCGGCGTAGGCGGGGCTGGTGGGAATGCAATTAATCGAATGATTGCATCGGGGATGCACGGGGTTGAGTTCATTGCCATCAATACAGATGGCCAGGTCCTGGAAACCTCTGCAGCGGATATGACCCTTTGTATTGGCGATTCAATCACCCATGGGCTCGGGGCCGGTGCTAAACCCGAACTTGGTCGCCAGGCAATAGAAGCCGATCGCGAGAATGTCACAGAAAAACTGATGGATACGGATCTGGTCTTCATTACTGCTGGCATGGGGGGGGGCACCGGTACCGGCGCCGCACCCATAGTAGCGGAGATCGCTAGAGAACAGGGGGCTTTGACCGTTGGCATTGTCACCGAGCCTTTCGAGTTCGAAGGTTTTCCCCGCATGCGCAATGCCACTAACGGAATTGCCGAATTATTGGATAAGGTAGATACCTTGATTGTGATAAAAAATCAGCGCCTGCTCTCAATCTGTTCGCGGGATACGACTCTTGAAGAGGCCTTCCTCAGGGCCGATGAGGTCTTGCTGCAGGCGACGCGCGGAATTGCGGATTTAATCACCATCCCCGGGATGATTAATCTGGATTTCATGGATGTGAAGACTATCATAACGGAAGGTGGCGATGCGATCATGGGAGTGGGAACCCATCGCGGCGAAAACCGGGCGCTGGAGGCGGCTAAAAAGGCTATCAAGAGTCCTTTGCTGGAGGATGTATCCATCGATGGGGCTAAAGGGGTTTTGATTAATATTTCTTCTGGATCTAACCTTACATTGTTCGAAGTAAATGAAGCGACTTCAGTAGTGCACGAAGCCGCCGGCCAGGAGGCCAATATCATCTTTGGCACGGTGATCGATGATGGCTTGATCGACGAGATTCGGGTGACGGTAATTGCCACGGGATTTAATATTAACAAAGAAGAAGAGATAGATATTGATCTGCAACCGGAGGGTAAACGTGTAGGAGATAGGAAAGCTAAAGCTAATATTGACATTCCCACTTTCATTCGACGCAATTCTTCCGCCGCTGGTAGCGGACAGGCAAAAGCAGAGGAACGCCAGGGAACACCCGAAAAGCTTGAGTATCCCACTTTTCTGCGCCGAAAAATGAGTAGCTAAATACGGCAAAAAGAGGCAATTCCAGGCGCTGAAACACGGGGATGATTATAGCGGTCCACTCGAGTCTTTTCTGTGGGCCGCTATATTTTTTTGCTGGCTTGCCAGCGGCTAAAGACAGGTGCAATATCTTGTTGATACCCTGATAATATATTTTTATATTCCCCATAAATAATTGTCCCAGGGGAGTTTATGTAAGCTCCTTCAAGGTGTATAGTTCCAGGTGGGGGAGCTTTTTTTGCTCCATTCACCGAAGAAATATGACCAGGAGGTAGTCTGTATGACCTAAATTGCCGTGGGAATTATAAATGGGAAGCCAAGTCGGGGAGGGCCTAATGTGCAGGGGGGTAAGAGGTTGGGAGAATCTGGTATTGGCTACGCGTTAAAGGTGGGTTTGGCTCACCGGAATCGCGAATAAACGGCGGCCTTTACCAGGGATGCTGCGGGTCGTTGACTCAAGGTTATCATTGCCGGAACTGAGTCTGGAAGCGGTCCTGCCAGGTGCTCTAACGGCGCATACCATACGAAAGGAATTAGGTGAGAACGTGTCCAATTACAGACGTATTTCCAAACTGCTTTCACTGATGTTGCGCCATCGATCGGAAGAATTCGGTCTGGAGATGGACTCATGCGGTTTCGTATCTCTCGAAGAAGTTGTCGTGGCGGTGCAGGAGCGCTATCCAGATTTAGGTGAAGAGGATGTCTATAAGTTGGTCGAAGAGCCTGGGCAGCATCGATTCGAGATCAGTGAAAGGGGTATCAGGGCTCTTTACGGGCATAGCTTCTTCGTGGAAATGGATGGGGAGCCAATAAAGCCACCAGACCGTTTGTACATGTGGTGTAGTGTCAAAGATGCGAAAAGGTTCCGCCAGCAGGGAATTAAACCCAAAGATAGATTCTACGTACATCTTTCCATAGGGCGTGAGGAGGCGGAAACGAGAAGTAGAAAAGTCGATGCACCTTGCATTATAGAAGTTTTGACGGCTGAGGCATACGCTGCCGGCGTCAAATTTTTTATGCGCGGCGAAGTGATCTTGACCGATGCCGTACCCGCTGAATTTGTTGGACAAATTTCAGGCCTCGAAGAAGGCACTGCAAATGGAGCAGAACAAGCTCGCCCTCAGACGGCCATGAGCTACGGGCGCCGCATGCGCAAAAGTACCAGAACGCCTTGAAGGGGCATTCTCTGGTAAATTTTTTGGGGGACAGAACTTTTTTTGATTCTGATCAGTGAGTAAAGCATGGCCCAATACGATGTAAATTTAAGGGATTACTGGCGGATATTGCGTCGCCGGAAGGGCATCGTTCTGTTTACGGCAACATTTATTGGCTTTTTAAATTTTATCATGGCCAATATCTGGGCAGAAGTGCCAGAATACAAAGCCAGGGCCAAGGTTCAGCTCAATGCGGACCAAAGCCCCGAGAGCTTATATGCTCAGGCCATGAATGCCTACAATGGGGGCACTGACCCACTGGAAACCGAGGAAGCTATTATAACCAGCTTTCCAGTAATCAAGAGAGTTGGTGAAAAGTTGGGGAGGTTTGCCAGAGAATCCCCCTCTGCTCCATTCACCGCCGAGGACTCCATCCAGGTCATCCTCGGATTGCAGAGGCTGGTAAAGACTCAACAAAGCGGCGATGCCAATATAATTAATATTGAAATAATCCACAGAGATAAAAATTTCGCTCGCAATTTGGCCAATATCGTAGCGAAAACCTATAAGGAATACGATTACGAGCAGAAAGGACTTGAAAAGCGGAAAAAGTACAAATTCATCAAGAAGATGCTTGATGAAAAGCGCGCTATATTGCATGCCAAAGAAGAATCCGTGAAGACTTTTAGGGAGAATGAGAATCTGGTTTCCCTACAGGCACAAACAGGTGTTTTACTCGGTCAGCTCACCGGGGCCGAAAGGAATGTCCAGGAGTTGAAAACCATCTTGAAGGACATCCTCAATTTGCGGAATGCAATGCATAGCGAGAAGGATTTTTCCAGCAACGTCATTCAGGGGGCTGCCCGCAGCCAGGTCGGTGAAACCTTTATGGGTCTTAGCGATCAGTTGAATGGCTTGAACCTCAGGAAAGATGCCCTCCTGGTTAAATTCACGTTACAGCACCCACAGGTAAAGGAAATAAAGGCACAGATCGATCAGTTAGAGGAAAATCTGGCTAACGATCTGGAACAGCGCATCCAGGGGGTTGAGCGTGAACTGGTTGCGGAACAGAGGCGTCTAGACCAATTTCAGCAAGAGTTGAACGAGTTACCAGCCAAAGGTCTCGAACTAGAACGCCGCATGCGCGAGGCCGATATCGCCACGGAAGTAGTAGTCAATGTGGAAGATGAATACCAGAAGGCGCTGGTCGGTGTAGAAGGTACGCCCCACAATATCACAATTACTGAACCCGCGGTCACTCCCGGTGGCCCAATAAACACTAATCAACCGATAAACCGGGCCCTATTGGGGGTCTTGTTGGGGCTTATTATCGGTATAATTATTGCCGTGGTTATGGAGACCATGGATACCTCCATCGGGACCATTGAGGACGTGCAAGAATACACCGGTGCTCAGGTTCTAGGTATCGTTCCCCTCCTTGATGTGGATGGCCTGAGGGCTTCGCTCCGACGACGAGGTGCCGCCGAGGTAGACGAGGAGACGCTGGAGCGCAAGGCCCAGTTGGTTGCCTTTTTCGATCCCCAATCCAGCCTAGCCGAAAATTATCGCACTTTGAGGACAAATATCGAGTTTGTGACCGTAGAAAAAGGTGCCAAAACCTTGATGGTAACCAGTTCTATGCACCAGGAGGGGAAGAGTACTACAATTTCAAACCTGGCAATGACCATGGCCCAATTGGGCAAACAGACTTTGCTGGTAGATTGCGACTTGCGGCGTCCCACGTTGCCCAGTCTATTCGGTCTCGACAAAGAGCCAGGATTGACCGAAGTAATCGTTGGAAATTATCGTTGGCGCGACGTTGTTCGCACAGTAACCGATATCGTCACTGGCGGCATGGGGATGGAAGACATTCTTCAAACTCAGAGAATCAGCAACCTTAATATTCTCACCAGTGGTGCCATTCCACCCAACCCCGCGGAATTGTTGAATTCGACAAAAATGAAGGAATTTGTCGATGAAATCAGTGAGTTCTATGACATAGTGCTCTTCGATTCTCCGCCCTTGCTACATGTAGCTGATGCTGCGATTCTGGGTAAGAAGCTGGATGGAGCGGTGATGGTTTACAAGGCCGGCGATATCCCACGCACTTCGCTCAAACGTTCTGTAGGTCTGCTGACAAGTGTTCAGATTGAGGTGTTTGGCATTGTTTTAAATGGTATCCGGTCCGACATTAGCGCTGATTTTCAGGAGTTGGGTAATTACGGTTATTATGCCTATGGCAGCGAATTTGAAAAAGACTCCCGTACTATTCAAGAGCGCATTCAGGACTATGTGTACAAAATAAAGAAAAAAGTGGGACTCGGTTCTCCCTTTGCAACTGAGGAAGTCGCCAAACCAGAATACGAGGTCGACGATGAGCCCGGTGAATATGATGAAGATGAAGTTGTCGAAGAAGATGAGATGGATGCCGGGGAAGATGAGTTTGGTGATGAGGAATTCGAAGAGGATGAGGACGCGGGTGGCGAAGACAATGAAGGGTCTGCAGGCGATTCGGCTCTAGAGCGGGGAAGACTGGCTTGGAATGGCTCCCGCGGAGGGGGGGTACTATTGGCCCTGATTGCAGTTATGCTGGTCTGGCAAAGCGGCTACTTAGTTAAGCCATTAGGACTTGTACCCATTTTGGAAGATTATGAAGCGGTGGTAAAAGTGGAGGAGCGGGGAGAACAAGTCGTCCCCGAAGAACTGGGTGAAATCCTACCAGAAGTAGAGAAGATTTCTTCGGGTGTAGAAAATCTTGGCGAAATTTCGCAGCCCGGAGCCCAGGTGGCGGAGGATGAGTTCCTGGCTGTGCCGACGGGGCAATCCGATGAGGTTGTGCAGGTTGAAAAAACTGGTGCGCTCAGCGCTGAGGGGACAGTCCAGCTACAAGCTGAGACGAGGGCGGGAGTTTATGCCATTCGTGTAGCTTCCTATCCCGCAGATAGCGAGAGGGCAATCCAGCAACTGAAGCGCCTGCGGGAAAACAATCAGGCTGCTTTTTTAAATCCGGTTACAGTACAAAGCCAGCAATGGAAACGCCTTTTAGTCGGCAGCTTTGCGACTTTGGATGAAACCTATGAACGAGGCCGGCAGCTGCGCCAACAAGGTCTTATCAACGAGTTCGTGATCGAGCGGCTACCCTATGCCATCGAGTTGGAACTCTATCGGAATTTTGCTCTGGCTCGCAAGGCGGTCGAAACGCTGCAGGGAAAAGGTTATTCCACGTATTGGCAGCTTCTTCCGAATGGCTCCGGGCGGGTCTTGGCAGGTGCGTTTGAAACAGATGTGGAGGCGCGTGCCTTTCTTAGAGAAATTTCTGCAGTAAATGGACCTGCGCAGGTAGTAATGCGCTGAGGTCAAAACTCTTTTCTCTAGAAACTCGGTTATGTTATTGAATCCTGGATCTTCATCGGGGCGGAAATCTTTAGTCCAAATCTCCTGGAGTATCTGATGCGCAAAGCGCTCGTTGTTTTAATCTTTTTGCTGACGAGTTTCTCGCTTGGCGAGGAGGCCTACGCGTTAAGCAAACACGTGGGGCGCCATTATTATTTGACCTTATTTGCCTCCAACCACAAGTATCCAATTTTCTCCAAGGAGTTCGTGGAGGGGAGGGGCATAGATACAGTCGGTGGACTCAGAGAACTCTGGGTGGACGATTACAAAAGAACGGTGGGTTTGCGATTCGGCTTCGATAATATTCGCGTCAACCGGTCCGGATTCGGGGTCAGCCTGACCTATTGGCGCACTGAATTTGGAAACGAACCCTTTCTCTACGACAGTGAGCTTTTAATGCGCCAAGTCGCCGAGTACCGGCACCCTACCCACAGCATGTTGTCTTTTGACGCCAATGGAAGTTATATAATCTGGGAACAAGGCTGGCAGGGATTCGCAATGTACAGTATTGCAGGTCTGGTCTTGGATTGGGAAAAGTACTATATAGACAAATACGAAATCAGAATTGGCGATATCGAGAATAGCGAGAAGGAAAATCTGGTGACCCGGAAGGAAACTAATGTGGATCTCCGATTCACCTTTGGTTTTGGCACCCGAATTTATTTATCCAAACGCCTTTCACTGTGGCTGGAAAAGCGCTGGATAAAGGGGGAGAAATTTGGCGTAGATCGAAGTGTTGAGCAGGGTAGTTTTTACAATGATGATCAGCAAAAGACGCTGTATTCCCCGATCAATTCCCTCGGCATGGCCTTCGCCTTTTGAATGAGTTTTCAGGAACCTAAAAATGCTCTAGTGGAGCGGCGCGAGCTGCTGCTGCTGGCCGCTGTTGTGGGCATCCCCCTGCTGTTGCGTCTACTGGTTGCCATTACGCCAACTTGCATTAGCAGCGACGGTGTTTCGTACGTAGATATCGCCAAACAAATTGCCCGCGGTGGAGACTGGTTTCACCCCATATTTCCTCCTGGTTATTCCCTGTTAATCGCGGCGGTGCATACTTTGTTGGGCGGTTCGTTCGAACAAATTGGCCGTTATATCTCATCTGCAGCAGGAGCGCTTGTAATTATTCCCGCATGGTTTGTTTGGCGCTCTGCTTATGGCGCCGTGGCGGCGGGGTTTTCCTGCCTGCTTTTTACCATGTCGCCCCTGTCGGTGGAGTTGGGGGGCATGTCTACACCGGTCCCGCCAGTTTACTTGGCCTATTCGCCGGCCTGTATGCCTAGTTGCGGGCAAGGCCCGGCCAACACTGATTATGGGGATTTGGCACTGGTTTGTTTTGGGGTGCGGTCAGTTGGATGAAACCCGAAGTTCTGGCATGGAGCTTGCTGGGGTGTTTGATGTTTCTGTGGCGGCGCTGCTATCGTTCCGGTGTCCTCCTATTTGTGGGAACTGGGTTGATTATATCTGTCCTATATTTTTTTGATAAACGAGCATACTGGGCGTTGGCAGATTGCAGCTAAACAGCGAGCGCAAGCTTATAGCGTCGAAAGTATGATTGAAAAGATTGAAATTTTATATGATTCTCTGCTGGAGGAAAAGAAGATTGCTGCGGCTCAAAAATATTCTTAGCTACTGCTCTTTTTCCCCGCTAGCCAGAACTGGCCGACAGACGCCGTGGAACCGGCTCAAGCGGGTGGCCACTACGCTGGGACTTTCAAAACGGGGACAAGGCGGAGTCGGAGAAGGAGAATTAGCACCCCTACAAACGAGGTCTTGCAACGGGCAACCAAAGTGGCTTTGTCCCGCTGTCTATTTCGTCCTCGTGCAGATGGCGATGGGCAATTCCGTCCCGGCTCAGGAAAATTTCGTGCAGTTGGGCGGAGTTATGCATCTCCATTCGCAATTCAGTTCGGGCGGCGAAACAATGGAGGAAATAGCCCAACGGGCAACAGATCGCGGGCTGGACGTCGTCATCTTGAGCGATGCCGATGCTCTCAAAGTAGAATACGGTCTTCCATTCCTGAGGGATCTTATTTCTTTCGAGCGCGAGGAAAATGCTCTGTTAACTCAGGGTACTTTAAAAAACTATCTAGAAGAATTTGAGCGGGTGGGGAGAAAATACCCGGATTTGATTTTAATCGAGGGGGTTGAGTCGACGCCGTACCACTATTGGGATGTAGATATTTTACAGGGGCGTTGGAGTTTGAAACGCTGGTCGACGCATCTCATGGCAATAGACCTGGGGCCGCTACCAGCTTATGAAGCGCTGCCGGTAATGGGCGGCGAGCAAGGGAAAATTTGGCACTGGTCAAGCATATTGATGCTGTGGCCCTTGTTGGGCTTTGTCTATATCGCTGTCTATGGCCGCTATCGATCTTTGCGGCTAAGTATAGCAGTTGGATTTGTATCACTTCTCTGCCTGCTCAACAATATCCCCTTCAAGATTGCAATTATGGATGCATATCAGGGCGATTTGGGCTGGGCGCCCTATCAAAATTACATAGAATACGTCAACAAAAGTGGCGGGCTGGTCTTTTGGGCCCATCCACAGGCCGGGGGAGGCGTCCATTCGGATACCTTTCTGGGCGGCTTGCTAGAGGTGGAGCGCCTAGACAATGCCCATGAAAATGCGCTTTTGCACACGGATGGTTACACGGGTTTTTCGGCTCTTTATGGAAACGATATGAGTGCTGCTGAGCCCCGAGAGCAGTGGGATCAGGTACTGCGCCAATACCTTTCGGGAGAGCGTAGCCATGCCGTTTGGGGGACGGGGGCATACAAGCGGGAAAGTGGTAACATTGACGATGTCCAAACTGTTTTCCTGGTGGAGAAAAAAACACGCGAAGCGGTACTCGAAGCTTTGGCATGGGGGCGCATGTACGTCACCCAGGGGGGTGACGATAGGCTAATACTTTACGCGTTCGACGTAGAGTCTGGTGGCTATTTGGGACTGGCAGGGGAGGAGGTGCGAGGGGCGGGAGAGTGCATTGTGCACGTGCAGATTGGCAAAGCGGATAAAACCAGGGAACGGGTAAAAGTCACGCTGATAAGATCGGGCAAAATAGTCTCCGAGGAGGTCGGCCTTACCCCAGTGAATTTTGATTATACTGCCACGATCGGCGAGAGCAATGAATACTTTCGCGTGATCGCCAAGACTCGGACGGCAAAGTTGGTATCCAATCCCATTTTCGTCACCGGGGAAAGTCGATGATAGTAGGCATCCACCAGCCCCAGTTTTTGCCTTGGTTGTGATATTTTGATAAAATGGACCGAGCGGATTGCTATTTAATGCTCGATAATGTGCAGTAAAAAAAACGAATGGCAGAATCATAACCGAATTAAATCTACCCTAGCAAAACAATGGCGGATCGTACTGGTGCGTTTTATCTTCCCGGGCAGGATTATGGAAGTTGGAGTGGTCCAAAGCGACAAATTGCGGCGCAAAAATTGGCAAGCATTGCGCACCAATTATTCAAAAGCGTCCTACTGGGAAAGTGCCTGCGAGTTTCTACAGGCTTTCTATCCACGGGATTGGGATATGTTGGCCCCTCTGAATCAGGCTTCAATAGCCTGGCTCAGGGAAGTGCTTGGCGTACACACGGAAATGTTGCTGGCTTCCGAAATGGAATTGAGCAAAGACTCCACCCAACGGCTTGTAGATATTTGCAGGGGAGAAATCCACCAAAATTTTGCGCACCCATTTACAAAGCCTATATTAAGAGCTTATAAGCCTAAGGACACTTTCTAAAGGCCCTGCTATGGTCCTTATTTTTAACCCCGTTTGGACGCATATTCTTCCTTCTCTACAAAGGCGTTTAAAAATGAATATTCTGGCTATTGGCGACTATCCCCACGATCTGGAATACGGTTGTGCGGGAACGCTAATTCGGCATGTGCAGAATGGGGACGATGTGTTTTTGATGGTTATAACCGAGGGGGGAAAAGGTGGGGCAAATGACTGCGCAAACAGGAGCAGTTGGATGCAGCCAGGGTTATCGGTGCCAAAGATGTGTTTCTAGGAGATTATCCGGACACGAGTTTTGAATGCAACAGCGAGTCGATCATGAAAATCGAGAAAGTAGTTGAGGGGGTAGAAGCCCAGGTAGTCTATACCCACTACGGGGAAGATACGCACCAGGATCACAGGAGCATCGTTCGGGCGGTGGTGCCTGCGGCTCGTTCCGTTCCCAATCTACTGTATTTCGAAGGCCTGTCTTCACAGGGGTTCAATCCCACTGTCTTTGTGAATATCGGGACGGTGATACACCATAAATTAAGTGCTCTGGAGGCACATGCCTCGCAGGTAAAAAAAACCAATATCCAAAACATGTCCATCGTCCACATCGCTCAATCAACGGCCAATTTTCGCGGTATCCAGGGACGCGTTACCTACGCCGAGGGATTTGTGCCGGTGAAGTAATTTATTGATTTTCCGTAGGTTAAATGGGAGGAGCGAAAAAAATTGACTGAACTAGCTTCTCAGAATGTAGAGGTCCCCATGAATGATCTGCGGGTTCAATACGAGCAGATAAAACCGCAGATAGATGCTGCTCTGGCTGGGGTAGTTGAAAATTGTTCCTTTATTTTGGGTCCCCAGGTGGAAGGTTTTGAGGAGGCATTCGCCGACTATAATGACGTCAAACACTGCATCGGGGTGAGCAATGGCACGGATGCTTTGAAATTGGCCCTGAGGGCTGCGAATATTGGTGAGGGCGATGAGGTGATAACCACTTCCTTCACCTTTGGCGCCACTGTTGAAGCCATTTGCGATGTGGGAGCGAGACCAGTTTTTGCAGATATTCACGAAGCCTATTTTACCCTGGATGTGGATCAGGTAAAAAATAGAATTACCAATAAAACTCGGGCCATTATACCCGTTCATATCTACGGCCAAGTTGCCGATATGGAGCCGCTGCTGGCTCTGGCTGCTGAGCACGATTTGAAAATTATAGAAGATGCCGCCCAGGCACAGGGGGCTCGGTACAAAGAATATCTAGCTGGTTCATTGGGGCATATGGGATGCTTCAGCTTCTATCCCGGTAAAAATCTGGGTGCCTATGGAGATGCGGGAGGTCTAATAACCGACGACGATGGCCTGGCCGCAGAACTGCGGTTGCTGCGCAACCACGGGCAGGACCCGCAGCGAAAATTCAACTATAGGGGAATTGGCTACAATCACCGCATGGATGGGTTCCAAGGTGCTGTCCTCCAGGTCAAATTGCCCTACCTAGATACTTGGAACAAACGCCGACGCCGGGTCGCAGACCGTTACAATGAGGGTCTGAAAGATGTAGACGCTTTGATTCTACCTGCCGAGGCCGAATATGCCTACCACGTCTACCATCTATATGTAGTGCGGGTATCTGGACGAGAAGAATTTGGGGCTGAACTCAAAAGAGAGGGAATATCCACAGCAGTACAATATCCCTATGCTCTGCATTTAACCGATGCCTATGCTCACCTGGGCTATAAAGAGGGTGCTTTGCCAGTTACTGAAAAAGCCTGCCAGGAGATCATTTCACTGCCCCTTTATCCAGATCTTCTGGACCAACAGGTAGACTACGTGGTGGAAAAAGTGCGGCGATATTTTCGATGAACAGGCCCATTCCCCATTCCCCATTCCCGTCCCACCTGCGGCAAGGAAGAAGCCGATGCCGTAAAGCGGAAAGTGCTTTCGGGACAACTGGCACGGGGAGAGGAAGGCCAGAAGTTTGAGGAAGAGGTCGCTGCTTTTGCAGATCGCCGCTATTGGGTGGTGATGTCTTCCGGTACGGCTGCTCTTCATCTGGCCCTGCTGGTGCTGGATGTCGGGGAAAGCGGTGAAGTCCTCTTGCCGAGTTACGTATGTACGGCATTGATTCATGCCATCCGGGCTACGGGAGGTTGGCTCATAGTGGCCGATAAAGATCGACGGACCCGCAATCTTGCAGGTGGAGATGCCTGCCCGGCAGTGTAGTCACCTCAGTCACGCCATGATTGTGCCTCACATGTTTGGTTTACCGACTCCAATCGATGAACTCTTGCAGTTGGGCTTACTCATCATCGAAGACTGCGCCATGGCTATCGGGGCGGTTCACCGGGGACGCAAAGTAGGATCTTTCGGCAAATTATCGATTTGTTCGTTTTATGCCACAAAAATGTTTAGTGCTGCTGGAGAGGGCGGCTACTTACGGATTCGGCGGAACTGGCCGAAAAGGTGAAGCAACTTCGCGAATACGATGACCTGCCCACAGAGTCACTGCGCTTCAACTAAAGAATGACTGGGTCTTCAATATAGATGCAGACAAGCGCGTTACAGATGAACTGAGGCAAGAAATCGTTCTTGCTATTGCCGCCCCAGCTGATTTAGCTGGCTATAAAGTGAGGTTAAAGCATTTCTGGTTCGATACTATCCACGTAGATAGTTACCCTGGAGGACTGCGGCTTTTCAACAAGCAGTTCGGCACCTTCGGTCCCTATTATGTGCACGAAAAAGTCGACCTCGTGGGAGCGGTTGGGCAACTGGAGCGATTTTTATTGCACTACCCCAAATCGGGCGAAAATTTCAGCAGCTATTACAAGAAATACGTACTGCTTTATGGACCATTGGCGGCCAGGGATTATCTGGCCAGAGGACAGCGGGTCACGGCATTGAATTTTTGCTGGAAGACCCTCGCAATTCCCCTGCTGGTATTTCTGCGGGACTACCTCTTAAAAGGGAAATTCAGAATGGGGAAAATCGGCTTTTACGTGGCGCTATGCGCCGCTATTTCATACCATAGGTCTTACTGGTATTTGTTGCAGTTAAAGACCTAATGAGGCGGTGGGGAGCCAGATAGAATAATTCAGGGAGAATGCCATGCAGGTTGTAGGCCAAATTTCGCGTGTCGTTCAAGTCGTCATGGGCTTGATTCTGCTCCTAGCAGGAGTGACTAAGATTTGGGATCCAGTGCTCTTTTATTGGGAGGCCATGCCATTGGCCCAGTTGCTGGGAGTAAAGCCCGAAGCCTGGCCCCAGGTCGGCAAATTGGCCCAGTTTCTCGGGCCCTTTGAATGTGCACTGGGGTTGGCTCTGATATTGAACTGGCGTTCCCGCCTGGCCTTTCCTATAGCAGTGGTATTGCTGGCCTTTTTCACTGCACTTACGGCGCGGGCCTGGCAAATGGGGGTGACCGCAAATTGCGGCTGCTTTGGGGCCCTGGTCGAACGCACTCCCGGCGAAGCGGCCATCGAAGACGCGGCCATGCTGGTGGCTTTAATCTTTGCCTGGTGGGGCACCTGGTCGGTGGTTCGTCCGGCTTGGCCACAGAGTAAATGGATCGTGATAGGAGGGGCCGTGCTGGCCCTGGTAGTCTGCGGGGTGCGTTTTATGCCGCACGAGGCCCGCCTGGATGGGTCCGACCTGCAAGTGGGGTTAGAATTGAGTGGGATCGAGATCCAGGAGTCGGATATCGATCTGGGGCAGGGGGACTATCTGGTTGAATTATTCAGCCCCAAGTGCGGCCGGTGCAAAAAGGAAGTGCCCAAACTTAACGAATGGACGGATAAGCCGGGACTGCCGCCCATTGTTGGCCTGTACAATATCGAGCAGGGAAAAGGCGGGGTGATTGAGGAATTTAAAGAAAGCCTACAACCGCGCTACACAATCGCTTCGATTTCTTTTATAGACTTCAGGCGGCTCACCTGGAAATCGGGGTATCCGCGCCTGGCCCTGGTGCGCGACGGGGAGGTCAAAGCGGTCTGGGAGCACTACGAAATGCCCACCAGAAAGAAGCTTGAGAATCTGATAAACTGGTAGGCGGCCACATCCAGGACTCCGCTGTTGCCAGTGGATGGGGTGGTACATCGCCGCTGGTCGCACTTTTAGGGGGCGGCAATTTATCGGGCCAGACCTCCGGCCTTTGCACCACATCTTTCACCCAAGATCTTCTGGCCTTCCCATTGCTCCCTCAGCTATTCGCTGATGCGGCTCGGGGAATGCGACCTTTCAACGGAGGATTTTCAGCGCAGTCTGCAACATCTAATCGATTTTTTTAAAACTGATTTCACAAGGGGGTACATAATGAGCGTTGCGCAAAAGAGTAGTTTGGCGCTAAATGGGGGGGGCAAGGCCGTACAGATAGATGCTGGAGATCTTTTCAGGTGGCCCATCATTACGCCGGAGGACGAAGAGGCGGTGCTGGGTGTTCTGCGGCGGGGCGCCATGTCGGATACTGAAATTACGCGACAATTTGAGCTCGAGTTGGGCGCCTGGTTCGGGGTTGAGCACACCCTGTGTTACAATACCGGGACGGCTGCCATCCAGACGGCCATGCATGCATGTGGAGTGCGCACGGGCGACGAAGTCATATGTCAAAGCATGACCTACTGGGGGTCGGCGTTACAGGTTTTTTCCCTGGGG
>CAXFTV010000225.1:0-10156 GCA_964005845.1 uncultured bacterium | reverse complement strand
GGCGCTGCCGGAGGGTACGCCCTGGGGGCGGGGTAAGTTCAACTTTGAGCACGCCATGAACGAGCAGACCGATGCGGTAGTGCAGTGTTTGATCGAGATTGCCGCCCGTCGCGGCAAGACTCCAGCCCAGGTGGCCATCGCCTGGATTCTGGACCACGAGGAGGTGACGGCACCGATTACCGGACCGGATTTGCCAGTCCATGTAGACGAAATTTTTGCTGCTCTGGGCTGGCAGTTGGAGCCTGAAGAGCGGGCGAGCCTGGATCGGGTTTCGCAGCTCTCGGGCCCTTGGGAGTACGTATAATTGGAGGAGTGATGAATGGGAGAACCGGGCGGCGAAACTGAGCCCACGGTCCTGCTGGAAGCACATTCACAGGTGCGCGACCCGGTCTCTTATGCCTTTGCAGACTGCTGTGGCCAGATCGTTGCCTACCGCCCGGAGGAGGTAAAACCCGCTCTGGCTGCGGTTGAAGAGGTCGTGGCCAGGGGAGTGCACGCAGCCGGTTTCATCGCCTATGAGGCCGCTGCGGGGCTGGAACCGGCGCTGGCAACTCAGGGGACCAGTGGCGCACCGCTGCTGTGGTTTGGGATTTTTGAACGCCGGCTGGAGGTCGAGGCCGGCACTCTGCAAACACAAGGTGAATACTCGCTTTCCCCCTGGCGTTCTTCGCTGGCCCAAGCGGCCTACAATCAGCGCTTGGCGGCTATAAAGGACTACATCGAGGCCGGCGATACCTACCAGGTAAATTTCACCCTGCGGCTGGAGGCGGACTTCAGGGGTGACGAGGGTACCCTGTACCGGGATCTATGCCGGGCCCAACAGACCTCGTACAGCGCTTATCTGGACATCGGGCGCTACTGCATTCTGTCGGCTTCGCCCGAGTTGTTTTTCTCTCTTGAGAATGGCGTTCTGACCAGTCGTCCAATGAAGGGGACCCGCCCCCGTGGCCGCTGGCCGGCCGAAGACGAGGAACTGGCGGAGGTTTTGCGCCTCTCGGTCAAGGATCGGGCCGAAAATGTGATGATTGTGGATTTGCTGCGCAACGATCTGGGACGGGTGGCAGAGTCCGGCAGTGTCGAGGTAGTGCGCCTATGGGAGGTAGAGCGCTACGAAACGATACTGCAGCTTACCTCGACAGTACAGGCGCGGCTACGGGCGGACTTGGGTCTGGTGGATATCCTGCGGGCATTGTTCCCCTGTGGTTCGGTCACCGGGGCACCGAAGGTGAGAACAATGCAGATAATCGCCGCGCTGGAAGAGCGCCCCCGTGGTGTGTACACGGGTTGCATCGGTTATGTTTCGCCGGGACTAGAGGCCCGTTTCAACGTGGCCATTCGCACAGTGTGGATCGATCGCGAACAGGGCCGGGCAGAGTTTGGGGTAGGGGGGGGAATTACCTGGGATTCACAGCAGCAGGGTGAATATGAGGAATGTCTGATCAAGGCCAGGGTGCTCAGCACCCGGAGGCCTGAATTTGGACTGCTGGAAACTCTCCTGTACGAAGCAGGGGGGGGATATTTTTTGCTCGAACGGCATCTGGAACGATTGCGCAATTCGGCCTGTTATTTTGGTTTTCGATACAATCCAGGAATGGTCCAGCAGAAGCTGGAAAAGGAAGCAGAAAGCTTTTCAGTAGGATCCTATCGGGTGCGTTTGGTGCTGAGTTGCGATGGCCGGATCGAAGTCCGTTCAAACCCCATTCAACAAGCCCCAGAGGCCCCTTTTAAAGTGGTTGTGGCGAGTCAGCCGGTAGATGAGCAGGACCCTTTTTTATTCCACAAGACGACCCATCGGCAGATCTACGAGAGACGGCTTGCCGCCCATCCATCCTGCGATGACGTAATCCTGCAAAATACCCGGGGCGAGTTAACGGAATGTTGCATCGGCAATCTGGTTGCTAAACTCGATGGTAAAAAGTGGACACCGCCGGTGGAATCCGGGCTTCTCGCCGGCACCTTTCGGGCCGAGTTGCTCGCCCGCGGTCAGATCCGCGAGCGCAAATTGAAGCTGGAAGATCTGACCGCTAGCGAAGGACTTTATTTGATCAATTCGGTGAGGCGCTGGGTGCCGATAAAAGTGTTATCAAAAATTGAGGAGGAAGATCATGTACCGCATGGGGGAAGCTGAAACAAAAAGAATTGGACAACTAATTGAAAGTGGCCAATTATATCGCTATGGCGGCAAGGAGTGCAGCCGCTTCGAGAAGAGTTGGGGCCGCCATCTCGGTTTGTCGCATGTGCGCATGACCAACAGCGGTACCTCGGCCCTTTACGCGGGGTTGGTGGGACTGGGCATTGGTCCGGGCGACCAGGTGATCGTTCCCGCCTATACCTATATGGCCACGGCCCTGGCCGTGTTGTCGACCGGGGCCATACCGGTAGTGGCGGATGTGGACGAGTCGCTGACGCTCTCGCCGCGCGACCTCGAACGCCGGATCACCAAGTATACGCGTGCTGTCGTACCCGTGCACATGGTCGGGCTGCCCTGCGCTATGAAAAAAATCATGCGGATTGCCCGCAAGCACAAATTGTTGGTGATGGAAGATGCCTGTCAGGCCGTGGGGGGTGGTTACGAGGGCAAGATGCTGGGGGCAATAGGGCACGCGGGTGGTTTTAGTTTCAATTTTTTCAAAAATATAAGCTGTGGTGAAGGCGGCGCTTTTGTAAGCGCTTCGCAGAAGATTTTTGAGCGTGGTTCAGTCGCGGTAGACTGCTGTCAGTATTACTGGAATCCGGAGGAACATCGGGAGGAAGCACAGTTTGCCGGCCATAATTTTCGCGCCTCTGAACTCCAGGGGGCCATCCTCAACGTGCAGTTGCAACGCCTTGAGGGGATGCTGGCGCGCATGCGCGAACACAAGAGAGAATTGCTCCAGATAGGTCTGGATGCCGGGTTGGAATCCATAGTCAACAACAGTGTAGACTACGAGTGCGGTACCCATCTAGGGTTTATTTTTGACGATGAAATTACGGCGAGGACTTTTTCGCAAAATTTGCAGGCACAGGGGGTGGGTAATTTTTTGCCGATGGATACGGGGCGCCACGTCTATACCTATTGGGATCCGATTATGCGCCGCCAGGGAGCGCACCATCCGGATCTGGACCCTTTCAGGTTGAAAGCCAACAAAAAGTGTCGCGTAAAATACACCATGGATATGTGCCAGGATTCGCTGGACATTCTCAATCGCAGCGTCCTGATCGGCATGCACCCGGATAATAAGCGGGGGCGCATCAGGGCCATGGGCAAGGCGATCCAGGCAGCGGCCTGAGAGAGCTGCTGCCGAAGTCGTCCCGGCGCCGCAAGGATTCCTATGATACAACTTGGAAAGCCCCTGAATAATCATTATTTTTATCGCCTTGGTGATCGGTTTCGGGCCCGGGCAGCTCTGTAAATTGGGGCGTGGAGACCAAGCGCCGATTGCACCAGTCCTCACATCAACCAAATTTAGGAGAACGGCCCAATGTACGAAATCGAAAAACTGGCTGAGGAAAATGCCCAGGTCGGCGAAGGCCCCATGTGGGATCCAGATATCCAAAAACTGGTTTGGACCGATATAGAAACGGGTCGCCTATTTAGCTACGATCCAGAGAGCGGCGCCAACGCCCTGATCCACCAGGGCCACAATGTCGGCGGATTGGTGCTGAACCGGCAGGGGGGGTATCTCACTTTTATCTGGTGTGGGGTGGCGCTGTGGAAATCCGATGACGAGTGGGTGCGGATTCACCCCGAGACCCACGCGGGCGAACTATTGCAGTTCAACGATGTCAACGCCGATCCCGGGGGCCGCGTTTTTGCAGGCACGTACTTTGAAGACAAACCGGGCAAATTATATCGCTTCGATCCGGATGGCACTATAGAATTGGTAGAGGAGGGGGTCGGTTGCAGCAACGGCATGGGATTTTCGCCCGATTTGAGCACCATGTACTACACTGATTCAGCAGCGCGGACGATCTATGCCTACGATTACGACCAGGTCAGCGGCCAGGTTTGCAGGCGTCGGCCGCTGATCCAGATTGCTAGCACAGATGGGGTGCCCGACGGCATGACCGTGGATGCCGATGGGTTTATCTGGAGTGCCAACTGGTTCGGCGGCTGCATTATCCGCTTTGATCCGGACGGGGTGGAAGAGCGGCGAATTGAAACGCCAGCCCTGCAGACTTCGAGCGTGATGTTCGGCGGCGGGAATCTGGACGAACTTTATTTTACCACCGCTGCCACCAAGTTGGCGCAGGGCAGCCCGCTAGATCCAGTGGGTTACGACTGGGTTGCGTACGCTAAGGGCTATAGGGGCGGTGGATTATTTCGCATCAAATTGGACATCCAGGGGCGAGAGGAATTTAAGGCCGACTTTGCCTGGCCCGGCGATCATGAGGTAGGAGATGGCGCCATTTAGGTGGTTACTTCAAGGGGTTGCGGTGTAGGGGGCGTCTGCGTGGGCTGCTAAAACTACCTCAAAAGCGGACGCGTCGGCCTCGGCGGGCCCGTGAAACAGTCCACCGATTTTTTTAACAAGGAGGAAACACATGAAAACCTGGAGTGTACGCCTGGCATTTGTGGCACTGATTTTAATGGGTCATACTGCTTACGGGCAAGAAAAATCCATCACTATATGGTGGGCCCAGTGGGATCCGGCCGCCGGTTTGCAGGAACTGGGAAAAGACTTCGAAAAGGAGACTGGCATCGCCGTCAAAGTGCATCAGATCCCCTGGCCATCCTACCACGATCAGGTCTTTCTGAATTTTGGCAATAAGCAGACGGACTTCGACATCGTCGTGGGCGACAGCCAGTGGATCGGGCGGGGAGCGACCAGGGGACTCTACCTGGAGCTGACGGATTGGCTGCCACAGGCGGTGGACATTTCCACCATCCATCCGCGCGCGGCGCGCTACCTGTGCGAGTACCCCGCGGGCAGTGGTAAGTTTTTTGCGGCCCCCTGCGAAACCGATGCCATGGGCTTTGTCTACCGCAAGGATTGGTTCGAAGACGCGGCCGAGAAAGCGGCTTTTAAAGAAAAGTACGGGCGCGAATTGACTACTCCAGATACCTGGGATGAGTTTCGCGATATTGCCGAGTTTTTCCAGCGGCCCGAGGAAAAGCGCTACGGTTGCTCGATTCTGGCCGGTCGCGGCTACGACGGCATCACGATGGGGTTCCAGCCCTTCCTGTGGTCCTGGGGGGCATCCTGGGGTGATGCGCAAACCTACCAGGTACAGGGCCACGTCAACAGCCCCGCGGCCGTTGCGGGGTTGGAATTTATGAAAAGCCTGCTGGAATTTACTCCCCCTGGTGGCAATATGGCCGATTACTTCAGCAATAACGACGTATTTTTAAACGGCTCCACGGCCATGGTGCTGGATTATTTCCCCTTCTATCCAGGAATAGTCGCCAGCATGGGTGACAAAGTCGATTTTTTTATGGTGCCGGCCAAGGGCGACAAACGGGGGATCAGCCTTGGTGGTCAGGGGTTCAGTATTTCCACCAAGATTTCAAAAGAGCAACAGGAATTGGCCAAGCAGTTTATCGCCTGGTTTGAACAGGTCAGGGTGCAGAAGAAATGGATTACTTTCCCCGGTTCCTTTACCGCTAATACCGAGTTGCTGGCCAGTGCTGAGTTTGCCGAAGCCGCCCCTTTCAATGCGACTTTTGCCGCCTCGCTCGACTACCTGCAAGATTTTTGGAACGTGCCGGTATACAACGAATTGCTGGCGGTTTCACAGCGCTACCTGGGCGAAGCCCTGGACGGCGTCAAGACCCCCAAAGAAGCATTGGATCACATCGCTGAGGAGCATGAACTGATCATGCTCGAGGCCGGCCTGCTCAAATAGGGGGGGAAGTTGGTCAATTCGGCAAAAAGGGGCCGGCGCCGCGACTGGATGAAATACGGGTTCGTGGGGCCGGCCCTCGTGCTGTTGATCGCCATGAATGTCTTCCCGTTGATCTACAGCATCTTTCTTAGTTTTACCAATGCGGATCTGATCGGTGGGGACTATGAGTCCAGGGGCGGACTCAACTACAAGGTGGTTTTTCTGGCGGCCAAATACGCCGGTGCATTGCGCACAACAGCTGTCTTTGTCGGGCTGGCGGTGGGCATTGAACTGGTGCTGGGATTTGCCCTGGCTCTGGCCCTAAAGGGACGGCTCTTGCTCAAGCCAGTTGTACTCACGGTGCTGCTGGTGCCGATGATGTTGCCGCAGGCCGTGATGGGACTCTACTGGAAGTTGGTGCTCAATGGCAACTACGGCATCCTCAACCAGATCCTGGGGGCTCTACACCTGGGCCAGCCACAGTGGATCACCGACCCAGCTCTCAAGTTTTTCTCCATCCTGATGATCGACGTGTGGATGTGGACGCCGTTTATGATGTTGATCGCCCTGGCCAGCCTCAATGCAATTCCCAATTATATTTACGAGGCTGCAGCCATTGACAGGGCCTCTAAATGGACTGTTTTCCGCCGGATTACGCTACCGATGAGCGCCCCCTTGCTGGGTTTGGCAGTACTGCTGCGGGCAACGGATGCACTCAAGCAGTTCGACCTCGTCATGGCGGTGAGTGGCCCCAATGACGCCACTACTCAAACCCTGAGTGCGCTGTTGTACCAGGTGGTCTTCCGCGATGGCAAGGTGGGCCTGGGCGCCTCCTATTCCTATGTGGTGCTGGTCTTGGTGATCGCCCTGGCCAGTATATTCATCCGCTATATGGCAGCGCTGCAGAAAAAGCAGAAAGAGGCGCCGGCATGAGGATTCTGCGCTTTGTTTTCATCGCCTTTTATTTCTCGGTGGCCACTCTGCCCCTGGCCTGGCTCGTCCTGACTTCTTTGAAAAACCGCAGCGACAGTATCAGCATTGAGGCAAAATTCCTGCCCACCCCGAGCACTGTGGCCGATCCGGATGGGTGGAGTTTTGTCCCTACACTTGCCGGTTATCGACAACTGAATCAGGTTTATTCCGGGGCCGAGCATGCCTTTTTTCACTATCTGGGCAATAGTATAGCAATTGGCCTGTTCAGCACTCTGGCTTCGATTGCCATCGGGACTTCCTGCGCCTATGGCTTTAGCCGTTTCCGCATTCCCGGTGCCAGGGACTGGCTCTTTTTTATTCTCTCGACCCGATTTTTGCCCCCTCTGGCCGTGGTCGTTCCGGTTTTGATGATGTACCGGGAATTCGATTTGCAAAATACCCATGCCGGGCTAATCCTGCTGTACACCGCGTTTAATTTGTCACTGGCGGTGTGGCTGATGAAGGGTTTCATCGACGATATTCCGCCGGCCTATGAAGAAGCTGCCATGGTAGATGGTTACTCGCGCTTCCAGGCCTTTGTGCGGATCATCGTGCCGCGCGCCGCACCGGGGATGGCCGTGACTGCCGTTTTTTGCCTGATTTCGGCATGGAACGAATACGGCTTTGCCATGACTCTAAACAATCAGAACGCTGTTACGGTGCCAGTTTATTTTGCCGGGTTGCAGGGCAATGTACAGGGTCTGCCCTGGCCCCAGATTGCCGCCGGTGTGCTGCTCTTTGTCGTGCCGATCGTGGTTTTTACCGTGCTGGTCAGGAATTACTTGCTGCGCGGCGTAACTTTCGGGACCATCAAGCAATGATGCGCTGGCTGGACAAAATCGCCTGCATCGGCATGGTGCTGGGGATCGCCCTTTTGCTGCAGCCGTGGTTGCGGGAAGGATTTCGCTGGGGCTTCTTTTGCACCGCATTTTTCACCGTTCTCCACATCGTTACTTCGCATGTGCAAATCGAGGACTCCCAGAGGTAGTTTATGGGCTTTTTGCGCCTGAGCGCGCTGCGCAAAATTTATGCTGGGGGCACCGAGGCCGTGGCCGGGATCGATCTGGTCTGTCGGGAAGGGGAGTTTGTCGTCCTCCTGGGACCATCGGGATGCGGCAAGACTACTACCCTGCGGATGATTGCCGGTTTGGAAATCCCCACGGAAGGGCGGATCGAGGTGGGGGGCGAGGATATAACGGCACTGCCGGCGGCGGCTCGGGATGTGGGTTTTGTCTTCCAATTTTACGCCCTTTATCCCCACCTTAGAGTGCGGCAAAATATTGCCTTCCCCCTGGAGAGTGTGGGATTGCCCCGCTCCGAGAGGGAAAAACAGGTAGATGAAATCATCCAGCGACTTGGCCTGGGAGAACTGGAGGGATTTTTTCCGCAGCAATTGAGCGGCGGAGACCAGCAGCGAGTGGCTCTGGCCCGGGCCATGGTGCGCCAGCCCAAACTGTATTTGATGGACGAACCGCTGGGCACTCTGGATGCAGATCTACGGCGGGAAATGCGGGTGCTGATTCGCTCCCAACAGCTGGAGATGGGAGTAACTACCCTATATGTGACCCACGACCAGGAGGAGGCCATGAGCCTGGCGGACCGGGTAGTAGTTATGGAAGCCGGAAAAATTCGCCAGAGTGGGCCGCCGGCCGAGGTCTACGATCGTCCCAGCGATCTTTTTGTGGCCCATTTCATGGGCAGCCCCGGCATGAACTTCATCGAGGGAGAAGTACGCGTTGAAGGCGGCAAAACCTCCTTTTGGGATGAGCAGGGCGGATTCAGCGTAGATCTGGGGCGTCCAGTGCCCTGCGGCAGGGCTATTCTGGGGGGGCGGCCTGAATTTGTGCGGCCAGTTGGCAGGGGGGGGCTGGCGGGGAAGGTGGTGCTGGACGAATACCTGGGGGACTGCCGCAATATCCATTTGGATACCGCGTGCGGCCGGCTGGTGATGCGCGCGGCCAATGGAGATATAGAAGAACTGGACCAAATCATCCAGCTTGGTTTCGATGCCGATCACCTAAGAATCTTTGCTGGGGATGAGGGGAAGAGTATCTGAAATGGGTGGTTTTCTGGTATTGGAGGGGGTTTCCAAGCGCTTTGCCAGCACGAGGGCGCTGGAAGCGATAGATCTGGTCTTGCAGCAGGATGAATTGCTGGTTATACTGGGCCCCACAGGAGCCGGAAAAACTACGTTGTTGCGGGTGATTGCCGGGCTTGAGTCTATTGAAGAAGGCCGTATTTCCATGGCTGGACAAGACTTGCTGCAGCAGTCGCCAGCGGCCCGCGACGTGGCCCTGGTTTTTCAGAATTTTTCGCTCTATCCCGATTGGAGCGTGCGCCGCAATCTGGAATTTCCACTGCAGGCGCCGGGCAGGGGGCTGCAAAAGGAGGAGATAGAGGAACGGGTGAAATGGGCGGCTGAGTTGCTGCGCATCAACTATTTGCTGGATCGAAAGGCAGTACAATTATCGGGCGGGGAAATGCAGCGGGTGGCCATCGGGCGGGCGATCGTGCGGCGCCCGCGACTTTTCTTGCTGGATGAACCCCTGACCAATCTGGATGCAAAGTTGCGCGAAACCCTGCGCGTAGAGCTGGTGGTGCTGCGTCGGCAACTGGGCATTCCCATGATCTATGTAACCCACGATCAGTCCGAAGCTTTGTCCATGGGAGATCGGATCGTGGTGCTTGCCGGGGGGGAGATCCTGCAGGTGGGACATCCCGAGGAGGTCTACCGAAGACCGGTATCGCCACAGGTGGCGCGGCAACTGGGGCAGCCGGCGATAAACCTGCTCGAGGTGCACCGAGCAGAGGATCACTGGGTTACGGATCGGGGTGTCGAAGTGATGCCGGCCAAAACAGGTGAAACAAAAATGTTGCTGGGGGCACGGCCGGAGGATATCGCCCCGGTTGGCGGCAAACAGGGGGGTAGGATAAGAGTAGTAGAAGACACCGGTCCGGGCTGGATTTTGTTGGTAGACTGGGCGGGGCACTCGATTCGCCTGCTGGTGGGTAAAGGCAAATCATGGCACCCGGGAGATGAGGTTTTTCCGCAGATCGATGCCGAGCGCGCCATGCTCTGGCAGCGTGAGGATGCGACATCCTGAAAAATGCCTCGCCTCCGAGGAGCGGGGTAGAGTCCGTTTAGCCGAAAATCGCATTGCACTTAGTTGCTCATTAATTGCGCTAACTCGCCAATTGGTGCTTGGGAGAGGAATTGTGAACTATTTTTACAATAACCAGCAGATGTTGGACTTGATTCATAATGGGGAAAAGGTTGATAAGAGCGGTGATTACAGTTTGTGGCTCTGGTGTGCCGACGGTGCTGGGATGCAGGCAGAGGTTTTGGGGCAGAGAGTACTGTTGAACTTCGGCAAACCGG
>CAXFTV010000224.1:0-4625 GCA_964005845.1 uncultured bacterium | reverse complement strand
CTCGTGCTGCACAATCCAGCGCCCGGCGGCACCCACCACGGCGCGCCCTAAACCGCGGCCCTTTGCATGCGGCGCCACTTCCATGCCGATCTCCCATATCTGCTCGAAAGTGGGCACCACCACGGCCAGTGCCACGATTTCACCCGCCTCGACAACGCCGAATCCGGTGATGGCTTCATCCAGACTGCAGTGCCAGAAAATCTCGCAGTCTATAGTTTTTCGCAGTTCTTCCACCGCGAACTGCTGCACACCAGCCTCGAGCGGTGGACGCAGGGTGCGCTCATCGCCGAAATAATACATACTCGGTCCCCATACAGCCACTCCGTCGGACAGAGTGATTTTGGACAATTCGTAGACCCCAAAGATCGAAAAGAGCTCGTCGAGGGCAAGCCCATTGACCACTGCCTGCAAGGGCTCGACCCATTCTTCCCGCACGCTCACCAGGCCGCGACTTCCCCACCGCAATGCCCACAGCGGACGGGAAGCGAGGCTGCGCTGAGCGCTGGCCAGTACCGGGACGGGGGCACTTTCCATGGCATCCAGAGACGTGCCCAATTTCTCCTCCAGCGCCGACCTCAGTGGGGCAAAATCCTCCAGTTTCAACATATTCACTTCCTTTCTTGAAAGAATATCCCGCCGGAACCTGCAATTGCGAGCGGCATCGGCGGTGCGCCCCGACCGGGCCGCTCTGGCGGTGCAAAGCAATTTCGTTGAGGCTCTCAATCGACTTCGGCACAAAGGGGGAGTCCCAAAGGGGCTCCTAACTTAAGACACTTTACCTGTGAAGTGAATATGGCCCACGCCGAGGCTAAAAGGCAATAACTGAAACCCAGGGCACCCGCTGGAAACTATTGCAGCCAAAATCCACAGGCCCTATTTTGCTTTAAAGCCGTCTAAAATTTTCGCTCTGCGGCGCCAGCGCGATCGCCCTAGGCCCGGCACCCACAGGCGCCTTTTGACTGCAAATGGAGACTGTGGGCAACGCCGCTTAGGCCAATTGTAGCCGCGCGAAGCGTGGATTGAAGATTTGAGAGGGCTTTTTTGCCTCACTCTATCAATCCGGCCTGCATTGGGTTTAAGCGCAACACACTCAGTAGTTTACAATAAATCAGGAGGCGATAATGACCATCGTCCAGAGCCAGCTCCCCACCCGCGCACCCGCCTGGGCCGTACTGGAACGCCAGTTGTTCGATGCCATGGACCAGGCGGCGCCAATTTTCATCGATAAATACACCCGCCCTGGGGGCTCGTTGGTGTGGACCGAGAGTTATCCCGGCGACGGCGTCTGGGCGGACGATCTCTACGAGGCCTTTTTCAACTGGCCGGTTTTTTACGCCCTGGGCGGCAGTGCTTACACCGGTGAAAAGGCGGTGCACCAATGGAATGCCCTGACCTGCCAGATCACCAACGACTACGGCCGCGCCTCAAAAGAATTCATCAACGACGACGACTGGTTCCACAACAGCGAAAACTATATTTATTTTTATGCCCTGGGACTCTCCGATCCGACCAATGCCGAGATGATGCGCCGGGCTCGGCGCTTCGCGGGTTTTTATATGTCCGAGGATCCGGAGGTCCCCAACTACGACCCCGCGCACAAAATAATCCGCTCACCCTTCAGCGGCAGCAAGGGCCCGCTCTTCCACGCCCGCTTCGACGATGTCCGCTATAACCTGGAGCACGGCCACACCACTTTGGGTCCTGGCTTTGAACTGCCGCAAAACTGGTTTGCCGACGCGGCCACCCGCGCCCGGATTCACGCCCGCTTCGATGCAGTCGTCATGAACGGCGATATCCCGGTAAACCTGGGGGTGGTTCCCATGGTTGCCCACGCCTATTTGCTTACCCACGAGGAAAAGTACCGCGACTGGGTGGTCGAATACGTCGAGGCCTGGCTGGAACGGATCGAAAAAAATGGGGGCATTATCCCCGATAATATCGGTCCAAAGGGCATTATCGGCGAAAATCGCCAGGGCGAGTGGTGGGGCGGTTTCTATGGCTGGGCCGCCACCTTTTCGCAGCAAATGATCGGTTCGGCCCTGACCGTGGCCGCCGAAAGTGCCTACCTGATCACCGGTGAAAACCGCTACCTCCACCTTATTCGCTCCCAGCTGGATATGCTCCTGGAACGTGCCCGGGAAGAAAATGGCCAGCTCCAAATCCCCCATCGCTACAAAGGCGGCAGCGGCTGGACCGACTACGGTCCCCCGCGCAGCCAGGAAGCGGTCCACCTGTGGGCCGCCTCCATGGCCCCACAGGACTGGGAGCGCCTGGAAAAACTGCGACAGGGCGACAGCCACGATTGGACCACTGTTTCCAGCCGCGGCCCCCGCGGCGAGGACGACCGCGCCTGGATCAGTTATCTGGCCGGAGATTGTCCTGGCTATCCAGAGGCCATCCTGCAGGCCAATTACGCAGAGATCCACCGTCGAGTACAGGCCATCCAGGAAGATGAAGCCGATCTTAAAACCGTTGACGAGCACCACTGGCAGCAGCGCAACCCCGTCGTGCCCGAGGCTCTGGTCCAGCTCACCACGGGGGGGCCCCAGGCCATTTACTGGGGTGGGCTGTCGCGCGGCCGCCTGCGCTACTTCGACGCCCGCCAGCAGCGCCCCGGTTTGCCCCCGGATGTTGCTGCCCTGGTCAGCCGTCTGGATGCCGACAGCGTCGATGTGAAACTGGTAAACCTCAGCGTATGCGCCGAGCGCGAACTGACCGTGCAGGCTGGCACCTATGGCGAGCACCAATTTGGCCGCGTGGAAATCGAGGGCGAGGACAAGGTCCTCGACCTCGATGCAAAAACCTTTCAGCTCCATCTGCGCCCCGGCACCGAGATCGACCTGCACATCGACATGCAACTCTACAAAAACAAACCCGGCTGCGCCTTTCCCTGGCACGGCGAAGGAATTCCATTCCGCTGAAAAGGTGGTGATTTCTATGGGGACACTACAAATAGGCTCGGCCCGGCAACTCTTCGTCGACGACCTGCTCGTCGAGCACCTCGAAGGGGTCCGGCTCCACCTGCACGAACCCCAGCCGCGCGAACGCGTTCTTTCCTTTGATCGGCCCTGGGAAGGCGATACCAGCTGGTGTCCCGTGATCCTGTATGACGCCGGACTTTATCGGATGTGGTATCGGGCTCAGGAGGGGGATCGATCGGCCAGGGGCTTTACCGCTTACGCCGAGAGTCGGGACGGCATTGACTGGGAGCGACCGGACCTGGAACTTTTTGAATTCGATGGCGCAAAGAACAACAATATCTGCATTGACAGCGACGCTATGAAAAATGTGGCTGTGTTCCTGGACCAGCACCCCGATGCGCCGGCGGAAAAACGCTACAAAGCCGTTGGCCGCTGGAACCGTGGCCAACCCAGTCGGATCTTCGGCATGGTTTCGGCCGACGGCATTCACTGGCGCATGGCCCAACAAGAGCCGCTTATCTGTGCCCCCCCTGATGATCCCCAATTCGACAGTCCGCTCAGTGCCTTCTGGGATGCGCGCCTGCAGCGCTACGCCATCTATGTGCGCGGCTGGTTTCCCGACGGCCCCGAGCGCCGGATCCGCGCCATCCGCATGACCACCTCAGCGGATTTTGTCCACTGGGAGCCCTGGTCATATATCCGCATTGATCGGAACCAGCCGTGGCCCTGCCACCTCTATACCAACGCGGCCCAACCCTACTACCGGGCCCCCTATTACCTGATGTTCCCCAAACGCTATATCCCGGAGCGTAAATTTCTCGCCGAGTGGTCGCACGATGGCCTTTCCGACGTGCTCTTTCTGGCCAGTCGCGACGGGGCGCAATTTTTTTGGCCGGGCCACCAGGCCTTCCTGCGACCCGGCCCCGACCTGCAAAACTGGCACGAACGATCGATCTTCATTGCCCCCCACGTGCTCCCTGCCGGCGGCGGGGAAATGGCATTCTACTCGGTGCAGAACTACCGCACGAAATCCATTCACTTGCGCCGCTTTACCCTGCGAGTAGACGGCTTTGTCTCAGCCCGGGCCGACGCTGCCGGGGGCACCCTGCTGACCAGTCCCCTGGCCTTTGACGGGGCCCGACTCCAACTCAATTACGCCACCAGCGCCGCCGGCTCCCTGCGGGTGGAAATTCTGGACGCAGAGGAGCAACCGATTCCCGGATTCAGCGCTGCTGCATGCGGGGAAATTTTCGGCGACGAGCTTGAGCGCATCGTGGAATGGCGGGATAATCCGCATTTGCAAGCCCTGGCAGGCCGGCCCGTCCGCCTCCGTTTTTTATTGCGCGAAGCCGACCTCTACAGCTTTAAATTTACTTAGAGGGTAGCTCAAAATGCGCGGTGTGGCCCACGCCGCGTGCAGCCGCGCGCAGCCCGCAGGGGATTTTGAGATAATCTTTAAGCAGTGCCGACCAGCTGCTATCTCTTTATTGCAATACGGTAACCCCGCCCACCAACCGGGTAAACCCGGGTACTTTGCTCGTAGCCGCCCATCAGATACTGGTGAACTGGATAACTCACCGCCCCAATGGCCGCGCCCGCTGCGGCCAGGATCAGCACCTCGCTATCCTTCATGGCGCGCAGGTCATCTGCAAGAAAATGCAGCATCAGCAAGGATCCGCCCCCAGCTCCTGCGACCATCCATTT
>CAXFTV010000223.1:0-4984 GCA_964005845.1 uncultured bacterium | reverse complement strand
GGAGAAGCGGTTTTGAAAAAGAAGACCCTGCGCAGTTTCAGCTATCAGTGGAACGTCTTTTCGGAGATGTACGAGCACTGGGAAGAAAACTTCAAAAGCTATTTCGAACCACTGGTAGAGCCGCGAGATTTCAGCGGCAAACTCGTGCTCGATGCGGGTTGCGGCTTTGGCCGCCACGCTCTCTATGCCGGCAAATACGGTGCCGAAGTAGTGGCCATGGACCTGAGCGAAGCGGTGGAAAGTGCCTATGCCAATACGGAAAAATTGGCCGCTGTGCACGTAATACAGGCAGATATTTACCAGCCCCCGCTGCGTCCGCTCTTCGACCTGGTCTACTGCGTCGGGGTTATTCAGCACTTGCCCGATCCGGGCAAAGGCTTTGGGAGTTTGTCCCGTTTTCTAAGTCGAAATGGGGAGCTCTTCGTCTGGGTGTACGGCAAAAGGCGGGGGATTTACCGCCTCGTCGACCTGATTCGCCCCCTGACTACAAAGATGCCGATGCAACTGCTCTACCTTTTGACCTTTGTGTTGAATATCCTCAGCTTTCTGGTTTTTTCGCTGCCCTATAAGTTGTTGCGCCAACTGCCAGGGGGAAAACGCCTGGCGGCGGCCTGGCCCTTTACCCGCTATGCCGATTTGCCCCTGCGGGTTGGCCACGCCGACTGGTTCGACCGACTCTCGGTGCCTTCGACCGTCTATTTTTCGCGTCGCGATGTCGAAGGATGGTATGCTGAGTCCGGCCTGGAGCAAGTAGAACTGCAGAGCCGTGACGGGATTGGCTGGAGAGCGCTCGGAAAATCATTAGAATCCTCTATGAGCCACTCAATCGCTATGCGGAAGGATAATGTGCTATGAAATATCGCTTGCTGGATTTACTGGCCTGCCCCGGGTGCGCCGAACCCTTCGAACTCGAGGAATTCGAGGTTTCTACGGCCAATAATGGCGAGGTAGAAGTCGAGCAGGGCTTGTTAAAGTGTATATGTGGAGCCTGGTACCCAATTGTGGACGCGGTGCCGGTTATTTTACCCAACGCACTTGATATTTACGCCGACTTTGCCCGCCAGTACCGGGATAAACTGCCCCAATGGAATATTTCGGCCGAAGAAATTCGTCGCTTTGAGGCGGAAAAAAAGAAAACCCAGGAAAGTTTTGGCTTTGAATGGACCATTTACTCGTCCGTGCGCGAGGAAAGGGATGAGGGCTACGTCCTGGAAGGTGGTTTGACGCCGGATTTTTTCAAGGACAAGTTGGTGCTGGATGCGGGCTGCGGCTACGGGCGCCACGCCAAGGTCGTGCAGGACTACGGGGCCGAGGTGGTTGGCATAGATCTGAGCGTAGCCGTAATCAATGCGCAGCGCATAACCCGGGAAATGCCCCGGGTCCACATCGTGCAGACGGACCTGTTCAATCCCCCCTTCCGCAAAGAAATATTCGACGTGGTCTACAGCTGGGGCGTTTTGCATCATACTCCGGACCCGCGGCGCGCCTTTGAAGGACTGGTGGATTTTGTCAAAGAGGGCGGAGATATATCGGTTAAAATTTACCGCAAACGGCCCGCACCAGCCGCCCTGATGGAAACTATGATTCGCAAACTCACCCTGAAAATGCCTTTGAAAACCCTCTATAATCTTTCTTATATGGTCGTGCCGGTGAACTGGTTTTATTGGAAGGTCGGGCGTTTTATCCCCGGTGTTCGGGAAGCTATTTTGGGGGTTGCGAAGGTAGATCCGAACTGGCGCATTGCCCACATAGATACTTTTGATTGGTACCACCCGGCCTACCAGTTCCACTTTCCCATGGAGGAGGTGGAGAGCTGGTTCCGCGAAAAGGGGCTGGTCGAAGTTTTCGGGGTGGAAAGCAAAGGGGTGCGCGGCAAAAAGCTGGTTGGCAATGACGTCGTGGAACTGGCGCTTTAAAACAGATGCGCAATCGCCTTGCAAAGTGGGTAGGCCGCTCACAAAGCACCATGCTGAAGCGGGGGGCCGCCGCGTTTTTTCCCCGCACCTTTTTTAAAGAGGTCATGGCGGGGCAGAAAGGTTTTGGTCCCTTTTGCACCCTTTCTTTCGATTGCGATTTTCCCCGCGATATAGAGGTTTTGCCGCAGCTCATCAAGTTGCTTGAAGACTATGGGTGCAGGGCCAGTTTTGCCTGCATAGGTCGATGGGTGCGGGAATTCCCCGACGAACACCGCGCCCTGGTCGCGGCCGGACACGAATTGGTCAACCACACCGAAACCCATCCCAACCTCTTCCACCCCGACTATGATTATGCCTGCGTCGAAGGGCTTAGCCGCCGCCGTTTCAACCAGCTCACCCCCTCCGAGAGACGGGAGGAAATCGAGCAGTGCCACCTCACCTTTGCGCAGATACTGGATTATATTCCCCGGGGCTTTCGCACGCCCCACTTCGGGCATTTACACGTCGAAGACGTCTACCCGATGCTGCGCGACCTGGGTTATCTCTTCTCCTCCTCGGTGCTGGCTAGCGGCCCGGTTGGGGGGGTGCCCTTCAAAACATCCGCAGAGGTATGGGAATTTCCCGTGAGTCCATGTCCGGATCATCCCTTTGGGGTTTTCGATTCCTGGCACAGCCTGGGCAAACACCGCGGGGCGCACCGAAAGCCCGGTGAACTGGCCGGACTTTTCGCCATCCTGGGAGAACAGGTCGAGCGCCAGGGTGGGTATGTAAATGTCTACCTAGATCCCAGGGCGGCAATAGATTCCGGCGAACTGCAAGGGATGCTGCAATATCTCAGCAACAGCAACATAGAGGTTTTGGATTACGGCTTGCTGGTGGAGCGACTTAAGCTCCCTGTACCCGCTCTGGAGAAGTCGATTGAATGAAATTCTGTGTTCTGAGCAGCGATCCGCTCTACAAGTATTTTGAGAAGGGCGAGATAAAACCACGCTACTGGAATCCCGAAGAGATTTTCGACGAGGTCTGCGTCTTTTCCTTCTGCGAGCAAGATATCGAGCCGGCAAAGGTCCAGCAGCTGGTGGGGGGCGCGCGCCTGCATATCGTTCCAATAGGGCCTCCCAATCCTCTCAAACTCTACCAGCAGTACCGTCGGGTGCGGCAGGTGGTTGGCAATTTTAAGCCTGACTTGATCCGCGTCCACAACCCCTGGCACGCCGGGGTGGTCGGCGTCCGTGCCGCCCGCGCGGCGGGGGTGCCGGTGCTGCTGTCCCTCCACACCCACTACGGTGCACGTCGGCGCTTGGAAAGGCGGTTTCTGCTGCAGCTGCTGCGGGTTTTTGAGCGTTATTCGATACGCCGGGCCGACCAGGTGCTCTGCGTCAGCCACTATCTGAGCGACTACGCCAGAAAAATGGGTGCAAAATCCGTCGAGGTCATTTATAATAGGGTATATACTGAGCAATTTGCCAATTGTTTTCCCAAAGAGAAGAAACGTCCCCTCATTCTTTCCGTGGGACGGCTCGACCCGCCCAAAGACCAGGCGTGCCTGGTGCGGGCAATTCAGGGATTAGATGCCGACCTCCTCCTGGTTGGGGACGGGGTCAACCGGTCCAAGTTGGAAAAACTAGTTGAGCAACTGGGACTAGAGGGGCAGGTGAATTTTGCAGGGGCCGTTCCCCATGGGGATATCCAGGACTACTACGCGCGCGCAGATCTTTTTGCAATTGCCACCCACTACGAGGGATTCTGCATTCCCGTCCTCGAAGCCATGGCCGCCGGTTTGCCCGTCGTCGTCAGCGCTACCGAACCGCTGCCCGAAGTGCTGGGGGGAACCGGCAAGGTCGCAGAGCTTACGCCCGAGGGCTTTCACCAGGCATTCGCCGAACTGCTCGGCAAGCCCCAAGAGACCGCGCTTCTTTCAAAGGCGGCCAGGAAACGGGCCGAAGGACTGGATGGCGCCCTTATGGAAGCGCGCGAGGCGGCCCTCTACCAGTCTTTGATTAAGGGGGGCAAGCAATAAGGTTATGTTCGACCCTCTTTCCTCAATTAGACGAAATGCAGCGTTCATCGGAGCGCTATTTTTTGGTTTTATCGCCGCTTTACCATGGCTCGTCCACTACAGCTATTCGAGGGGTTACGACCTTTTCCTGTGGGTCTACAACGCCTGGTATTTTAAAAAGTCCATTGCCGATTTAAGTCTGCCCAACTGGAGTTATTTTTCCGCTTCCGGGCAGCCCTTTTTTAAAATTGGCGGCCTTTCCGATAGCGTAGTACTGGCGTTGCTGACAGCGGGTCTGGGGACTTTTGGCGGCATGAAGGCTTTTGTGGCTTTGTTTTACCTGGTCGCAGCTGCTGGGTGTTATGTTCTCGGGTGCGAATTAATCAAAGATCGGATCGGCGCCATGGTTGGCACCGGCGCCTACGTGCTCTGCTGGTTTCTGACCGTAAATATTTATTTCCAGGGCTATTTGAGCAATTTCATGTCCTATGCCCTGCTGCCCTGGTTTGCCTGGCTCTACTACAGGGCGGTGCACCGGCGTTCGTTGCAATGCGCTATTCTGGCCGGCCTAATTTTGTTTTTGAGCTTAACGTCAAATGCCCAGGTTGCTCTCAAACTCTTTGCTTTTATTTCTATTTGGGTGCTTCTGAGCGGTGCGCTGAAGCGGGCTTTTTTCGCAACTTTTTTGCGCTATTCCCTGGTGATTGGAGTGGTGGGTCTTTGGGGCGCTTTTTTCAACATTGTCAGCGCTCTGGCACTAAGATCAGAAATCGTTACACTTTCCTCAAGGGTAAATTCCTTTCACTCACCGCTGGAACTGTTTCGCTTGCCGGCCTATGTGTTGAATTGGATCATTTACAAAATATTTGGTCTACAAGTGGTGCAGATCCCACTGGTTCGACTGCCATTTTCAGGCTATCCAGGACTTTCGGTTCTGGCGTTGGGAGCCGCGTCCTGGGCTTTTTTTCAGCGCACGAAGGATCGTCACCTAGCCGTCCTATGGGTAATGATAGGCGGACTTTACCTTATCTATTTTTATCTCATCGGTTTTATTCCGGGGTCCTCCTGG
>CAXFTV010000222.1:0-5261 GCA_964005845.1 uncultured bacterium | reverse complement strand
GCGAATAAAAAGCCCACCGTCCCCCGGAAGGCGGTAATGCTGGTGCGCAGACTGAAGGTGGGAAATATGGGATAGTAGTTGTGCAGCGCATTGCAGGTGATGATGAGGAGCGGAACAGCAAAACCGATCCACGTATAGGGATGGCGCAGGATCGCAGGGATCCCAAAGCGACTCGGAGAGTCGTTCGCTTCCACCAGGGCGATGGGCGTCTGCATCATCGGATAGAGCAGGCGCTCGCGCTCCATCCACTGCCGGCGCACCATCACCATCATACAGGTGGAGACCAGATAAAGGGCCAGCAGGAAGACCGTCCAGTAGCCCAGGGATTCGCTCCAGGCGGCCCATGGAATCTGCTGTCCTTCGATGTAAAGGCCCTCGTAGAAGCCGGTTATGACCTTTTCTTCCTGTGGCGCTATCCAGCTGGGCACATAGGGCTGCAGCAGTTGTTCCCAGCGGTTCTCGGGGGAAGCGTAGTAGAAGACGTTGGTGATCATCGGCAGCAGGTGTGATACCATGCCGAAGGTGGGCAGCGAGGCCGCCACGATCATCATGAAGTAGATCAGGGTCAACTCCTGGCGACTCAGCGCTAGGCGGCGGACCAGGGGGCCGAGCAGGATATTGGCGAGAATGAGGTAGAAGAACAGGAACAATGCCACTGGCGTGCTGAAGGCCCAGGCCATGAAAGAACCCTTGATGATGCAGTTGGCATAGATGGTGCCGGTGCCGATGAGGAGGCAGAGCAGGGTGCCGATGGCAAAGGCGCGCAGCGTGGCGCCGCTGGGGCCGTTTAGCGCCGAATCGATTTCCCGGGTGTGGTGCTGGGGCTGTTCGTGCAGATTTGACACGCAGTCCTCCGACTGCCGGTTGGTGTTCGCCCACCGGTTGTTTTTAAGTCGGCTGCTAAAGCCGGTAGTAGGGTTGCAGTTGCTCCCAGGCGAAATCCAGTTCGAGGGCGTCGTGCTCGTCCATCGGCGTATTTTTGCCGCAGCGGGGGCGGGTGGATTTGATGCCGCCGCGCCGCCGTCGCACCTCGCGCACGAAAGCGTGGCCCTAGATTTTCTGCAGCTTCAGGTAGGTCAACGGGTGGAACTGTACTTCCCGAGCACCGGGGTGGTCGCCGCCGCTCGGATGCGGTGAGGTCGGTCAATTCACTGTCCCTGGCCGCCGCTGCTGAGCTCTATTCGAGGATCGAGGTCAGCCATCGGTGCGGCAGGTTCGAATACTGCATTGCATAGATCCCGCGGCAGGGGCCGCTCATCGGTATTTATCCCGATGGTGAAGCCGGGGATCCCGTTCCGGCCGCGTAGCCCTTATTCCTCCCGCCATTTGGGCACGTCCCAGGAGTTGAACCACTCCCAGGCCCACTTCACTTTCTTCGAGGGCATTTCCACCTCGTACTGGACCGGGGCCATGAAGGGCAGCATGGTGGCCTTGCCGCCGATCTGGTCGCGCAGATCTTCGAGAAAGGCGTTGACGTCGGTCAAGTTGGGCGGCCAGTGGCCCGCCGGTATGGGTTCGCTCTCGCGGTCGGTGCGGTAGTGGGTCGGCACCACGAAGCGGGGCTGCACGGCATCGATCAGGGGTTCCATCGGCGTCTTCATATGCACCAGATAGTCGACCTTGCCACGCATGCGCTCCAGGTCCGGATAGGCCCCGTGCAGGTCGCCGGTGTGAAATACCGAGACATCCCGCTCGGCGTGCACCACGTGGTAGCCGCAGGTGGGCAAATCGGGACGGGCATTTTCGCCGCTTTCGTAGACCTCCACCTGCAAGGGCCCCAGGTCGAATTCGAAGGGGCCGGGAAAATCGCGCCGTCCATTGCGTTTCTCGTCCTGGTATTTTGGGTAAGCCACCTGCACTTTGGCGGCCGGAATGTGCTTGGTGATGGGCAGATCGCGCGCAAAGGCGGCGTCGCCGTAGTTGTCGTCGATCGGTTCGTTCGGCGTCAGACAGCCGATGGGCACGAAGAGCTTTTTGAAGCGGTCTCCCTGGCACAGTTTCTTCAGCGTCTTTGGGTGGGCGTGGTCGAAGTGTTCGTGGCTGATGAAAATGTAGTCGAAGATCGGTTCAGCCGCTTCCAGGTGTTCGCCGAACAGATAGGGGTCGAAGCAGATGTTGACGTCGCCCATCACTACGTCGAAGTGGCCGCAGCCGGCCCACCTAAGATAGATACTTTCCATGGATTTTCCCTCACAGTGATTGATTGTCGCGAACGATCTCTAAATGATTTATAAAAATGCGCCAAGTATTCCAGCCGTGTCAATTATGCTAAGGCCAGATGGCCTCCATGTGCCAGGCATCGAAGGATCGCAGGGTTGCGCTGCCGCCCCGGGCGTAGGCGCGCACGCCGAGGCTATCGCGGCGCGCCGGATAGATGCGCTTGGCGACGTAGTGGCGGCGGTTGGCTATGACCTCGACGACGCTGCGGTCGACGAATATGCGCAAGTCGACGGAGCTCCCGTAGGGGACTTCGAAGGCGGCGCGCTGTGCCGCCCGGTTGCTGACTTCGGAGCTGGTGCTCGAACGCGAAACATCCAGAATGAGTTCGCGCCGCGGGCCGACCTGGGCGGCCGGAGCATGGCGCGTGCCCGGGTTGGTGTTGAAGCGCACCAGCGTCTCTTCTCGAGCGTCCGGGGAACAGCGCACTTTCAGACCGATTTCCTCGGCATCGTCCCACTCTAGGGTCGCCCTGATTTCGAGGCTGTCTCCGGATATTGCGAGGGGCACCTCGGCGTCGGCCTGCAGTTGCAGGTCGCGCAGCGCCGTGTGGCCGGTGCGCAGCATCTCGAGTTCCGGCACCGGGTCGAAGAGCAGGTCCTGGTCTTCTCCCAGGGAGAGTAGCAGCGGCAGAGCACAAATACCCGACCAGCCCGAAGCGACCTGCGCATAGCCGAAGCGGGCTTCGGAGATGCGCCCGAAGAGAATGCGCCGATTGCGCTGGTCCAGCAGGGTCAGGCCCTCGCAATACACCCCCGGGCGGCTGGTTTCGGCAAAGGCGAGCCGTTTGTGGCGCTCGGGCTTGAAGCGGTGATCGACGTAGCTGCCGACGTAGAACTGGGCCCCGCGTGCATGGCTCGTAAAGGATAGCACGGGTTTGCCGTCGAGCAGAAAAAAGTCGGGGCAGCCGCAATCCTCGCCCGGTTCGGTGAATTGTCCGCCGCTGTAGAAAGGATGCATGTACTCCCAGTGACTCATGTCGGTCGAGCGAAAGAGGTAGGCGGCGTCGGGCGAGTTGATGCTGTTGCCCGTCACCGCGTAGTGGACGCCCTCTTCGACCCAGCCGCAGGGGGCGCCGGTTACGACGAACTCTCCCCCGGGGCCGGGATCGGGAATGATGGGGTTGGCCGGGTGTTTGTCCCAGTGGATGAGCAGGTCGTCGGTGCTGGTCGCCAGGCAGATGCCGTCGGGGACGCCGTGGTATATGTGGGTGGGGATGCCTGCGGCGTTGACGAATGCCGCGCCGCTGTAACACTGCTGCCGGTCGGGCCCCTCAGGTCCCGGCGTCAGCGAAATTGGATGATCGGTCCAGTGGACCAGATCCTCGCTGGAGGCGTGCCCCCAGTGGATATTGCCGTGCCAGGGGCCGTCTGGATTGTGCTGGTAGAAGAGGTGGTAGCGCCCCTTCCAGTAGATGGTGCCGTTGGGGTCGTTCATCCACTTGCACGGTGGCAGGTAGTGGTAGGCCGGCCGATAGGGGTCGGCGGCGAGGGGGATGCGCTCGGGGTGGTGGCTGGTGCTCATGGTTGAAATACCTTTCCAGTTCCGTCTGGGTGGCTGGCGCGGGGCCGCCGAGTCGGATTGCTGGGCTCGCGTTTCGCGCCCTTGCTGGGCAGAGCGGTTTATGGGCCAGATGCGCCCTTGGTAATGCCAGCGGAGAAGGTAGGGAAGTTCAGCCAGAAAAATAACATTGTCAAATAATGAGGTGAGGGAGCTGGCGCGGGGCCGGGCAATTTTGCCAGGGAGCGCAGTGCGTCCATGCCTGGAGTCGATACAAAGGGAAAGAAAATTTTCCATGTGTTCGCCTCAGGTGGAGTAGTCTCGCTTGCGATTAAATATTAAGTTCTGTCTCTCCAGGTGCATAAATGGGGATTATAAGCCCGGGAGCCGGGCGGTAGAATGTCAAGGCGCCGTGCCTAGAGGGCGTCTTTGAGCGACAAAACGACAAAACGACAAAAAGCTTTAGCGCTTAACGAGGAGGAGCCGGCCATGACAAACACGGCCAGAAAGCGTCGCATCATCAGTAATGACGACGGCTGGATCGTCACCAACAACTTTTCTCTGGCCACCCCCGAGCGCATCAAAGAGCTCATGATCGACACCTACGAGGGCACGCCGATAGATGCGGTGTCGTGGTGCGTGGGCGACCACGAGGTCTACGACTACGAGACCGAAGTCGGGGAGCGCTTTGGCACCGGCTATACGCACTTTGAAGACGAGCGCGACCAGTGGAGCTGCAAAAATCTCAATCACCTGATCGAGGTGGCAGGAGGACCGGTTAGCGAAATCGGCCGCCAGGTCCGCGCCGCTGGCATGGATTTTTTTCCCTCGGTGCGCATGAACAGCCACTACGAGATCGCCTATGCTTCGCCGCGCTACGGCGAGTTTCGCCGCCGCCATCCCGAATGCCTCATCGGGCAGCCCGACGAGTACATTCCCGCACCGACCATCGAACACGCCATCCGCACCGGCCTCGACTACAAATATCCGCTGGTGCGGCAGCACATGCTGGGTATTATCTGCGAACTCTGCGAGCGTTTCGAGGTCGACGGAATCGAGCTTGACTACATGCGGCACCCGGCCTTCTTTCGCCCCGAGGAGGCCTATTCCTGCCGCTACCTGATGACCGATTTCATCCGTCAGATACGCCGGCACATGGACCAGGTCGGCAGCGCCAGAGGGCGCCGCATCGAGCTGCTGGTGCGGGTGCCGCCGACCCTCTACGACAGCGCCCGGATTGGTCTCGATGTGCGCAGTTGGATCGAGGAGGGCCTGGTGGATATCGTCGCTGCCGGGGGGGGGTTCATGCCTTTTGAAATGCCGCTGCGTGAATTCGTCGAAGCCGCTCGAGATAAGGATTGCCAGATCTACGGCAGCCTCGAGGCGTTGCGCTGGGCCCTGGACGAGGAGGTCCTGCGGGCTCTGGCAGCGCGCTGCTGGGACGCGGGAGTCGACGGACTCTACTTGTTCAATTACTTCAATACCCCCAACGAGTGGAAGCGGCGGGTGCTGGGCGAGATGGTCGAGCGCCAGCGCCTGTCCCG
>CAXFTV010000221.1:0-3404 GCA_964005845.1 uncultured bacterium | reverse complement strand
TAAGCGATATGGAACACCTCGCCAAGCGCGATCTCGCACTGGATGTAATGCTGGGGTTCCAGCTCCTTCCAGGTCTGAGCGAATTGGCCCGGCGCCTACCAGAATTGAGGATCGTAATCAATCACGTCGCCAGCATTCCCATCGACGGCGAGGCGCCCGATCCACAGGCGGTAGAAAATATTCAGGAGGCGGCGGCGCAGCCACAGGTTTACTGCAAGGTTTCCGGCCTGGTGGAGCAGAGCCAGCTCAAGCCCCCCCCGGAGGGAGTAGAATTTTATACGCCTCTACTGGATATGCTGTGGGACGCTTTTGGAGAGGATCGCTTGATTTATGGTAGTAATTGGCCTGTTTCGGCCATGGCTGCACCGCTCGATCAGGTCCAAAAAATTGTAACTAAGTATGTAGAGGGCAGGGGGGCGGAAGCCAAAGAAAAATATTTCTGGCGCAATTCCCTCTTGGCCTACAAGTGGATAGAGCGCAGTTAAAAAAAAGTCTTGATATTAGCCAGTCGCTTAATATACCTTTTAAAACTTTTAACCATCCACAGGGAGGGATGCTATGCACAAGCTGGATTCTTTATACAACCCCAGGGGAGGGGGGCCGTCGGTCAGCCGCCTGGGGGTATTCCTGGCGCTGGCCATTCTAGCACTGCCGAGTTTGGCCCAGGCCGACCAGCTCAGTTCGGGCGATACTGCCTGGATGCTTACCGCAACGGCCTTGGTGCTGTTTATGACCATACCCGGTCTATCGCTGTTTTACGGGGGGCTTGTGCGGGCCAAAAACGTGTTGTCGGTTTTGATGCAGTGCTTTGCTCTGACGGGCCTCGTAACTATTCTGTGGATTGTCTATGGCTACAGTCTGGCTTTTGATACCACTGGTATGGAAGCCGGGGTAACTAATCTGCACTCCTTTGTCGGCGGTTTGGGCAAGGCGTTTGCGCGGGGAATAAGCGTCGAAAGTCTCTCTGGTACCATCCCCGAAAGTGTGTTTGTCACCTTTCAACTGACCTTTGCAATCATCACGCCCGCCCTGATCGCCGGGGCTTTTGCCGAGCGGATGAAGTTTTCGGCTATGCTCCTCTTTATGACCATCTGGTTTACCCTCGTGTATGCGCCGGTGTGTCACATGGCCTGGAGCGGTCCGGGCGCGTTTTTCTGGGACCTGGGTGTGCTGGACTTTGCCGGTGGCACGGTGGTGCATATCAATGCCGGTATCGCAGGTTTGGTGGCGGCTCTGGTTATAGGCAAGCGCCAGGGCTATCCTAAAACCCTCATACCACCTCATAGCTTGACTTTGACCGTTGTCGGAGCCTCCATGCTCTGGGTGGGTTGGTTTGGTTTTAATGCGGGTAGTGCGGTAGCTGCGGATGGAGCTGCGGGTATGGCCATGCTGGTGACTCAAGTAGCGACGGCTTCCGCCGCGCTTTCCTGGATGTTCGTCGAGTGGGTTAAACACGGCAAGCCGAGCGTTCTGGGCATTGTGACTGGTGCGGTGGGTGGTCTGGTGGCGATTACTCCGGCATCAGGTAGCGTTGGTCCTATGGGAGCCATTGCCATTGGTGTTATTGCTGGCATTCTCTGTTTCTGGGGCGCTACGAGTCTCAAGAAAAAAATGGGATATGACGATTCTCTGGATGCATTCGGGGTCCACGGTATCGGCGGTATTGTGGGGGCCATTCTGACGGGAATATTCTGTGCGGAAGCATTGGGTGGTCAGGGCTTTGGCGATGGGCATAGCAGTATTGGAGGTCAGCTGGTAGCACAGTTTATTGCAGTCATTTTTACCATAGTTTACTGTGGTGTGCTCTCTTTTATCATCCTGAAGATAGTTGACGCGATAATTGGTCTGCGCGTCAGCGAGGAAGAGGAAAATCAGGGGTTGGATATTTCGCTGCACGACGAGCAGGGATACGGTATGTAATTTCGGGGGCCCGGTAGGGACGCCCAAGGAGGACAAAGAGATGAAATTATTGAAATGTATTGTACGGCCGAATGCACTGGAGGATGTTAAGGACGCACTGAGTTCGCTGGGTCTGGTGGGGATGACAGTCAGTGAAGTGAAGGGATTCGGGCGCCAGAAAGGCCACAAAGAATTATACCGGGGGGCCGAGTACAATATCGATTTTACTCCGAAGTTGGAGATTGAAGTAGTGGTCAATGAAGAGCTGGCGGAAAAGGCAGTCGCAGCCGTGCGCGAAGCCGCGCAGACCGGCAGTATTGGCGACGGCAAGATATTTATGCTACCGGTGGAAGAGGTCGTCCGCATCCGCACTGGAGAAACGGGAGAAGCGGCTATTTAAAGCGATCATTCCCCCTTGAGCAAAAGCGGCTGCGCCCCGTATGGGAGCAGCCGCTTTTTTCTTCCAGCGGTTTCCCCGCTGGGGCAATTGCCCGAATCATCCGAGGAGCTTTTGGTGGTGGCAGGAGAAAGTCCACAAAAGTATTTCGGTGATTTTTGTTTGCTTTATATTATGGGCGGGGAGTTATTTACAGGAGGTTCTTGGACAAGGCATTCGCATCCAACTATAAATCTTATAGAGGTGGTGAACATGGCTGAGGGAATCCGCCATAACTGTGGTTTCTGCGTAGCTCATACTTTGCACGATGCCTATTCATTTGTACGTTCCCTACAGCATCGGGGGCGTGAGGCTGCCGGCATAGCAGCTGTGGGGGATGGTCGGATCGATGTGATAAAATGGGCCGGCGGCGTAGATCGGTTTGATGTGACGGATCTGCACAAGATCTTTCCCAGTCCCAGCTACCATACCTATATGGCCCATGTGCGCTACGCTACCCGGGGGCGCAAAGATCAAATACTCGCAGATGCTCACCCCCACGTCGTCGGGGGCCAGGTGGAAGCCCGGGGCAATCACATCCTCATTTCGAACTGCGAGTTGGCCGCGGTGCACAATGGCCAGGTGGATCGCCTGTTCTACGAGAATATTTCTCCCGACCAGGTGCAGAGTAGTTGCGATACCGAAGCGTTGTTGTACATCTATCGCCAGCGCGGTGAGTACGATTTTCTGCGCCAGATTCCGGGCGCCTTTAGCATGGCCATTGCCGATGTCCGCAAGCGCGATGTAATCTCACTGCGGGATCGGAGTGGTATAAAACCCGCTGTCCTGGGTTGGAAGGACGGCAAATACGGAGTGGCCTCGGAGGATATTGCCTTCAGAAAGAACGGTGGTGAATACATCGAAGATCTGGAGCCTGGCACTATTTATTACCTCACTCCCGAAGGCGATTATACCAAACAAAAACTGCTTGATCCGATGCCGGCCTATTGCTTTTTTGAATGGAACTACATCACCGATGTAGATTCGAGAATCAATGGGGTGAGCGTGCGCCGCATCCGGGAAGCGCTCGGGGAAGCTCTCGCCGAAGAGTTTCACCCCGATGATGTGG
>CAXFTV010000220.1:0-5195 GCA_964005845.1 uncultured bacterium | reverse complement strand
CACCGGGGACAATTGCCAGACCGCCATCGCCGGGGCCTTCATCCGCCAGCATGAACTCGACCACCGTCATACCGCAAAAGATCCTGCCCTGTTTATACATGTAGGTCTGCGAAAAATCCAGCCTTTCAACCCCGCCCCCATGCATATAGTGACCGGCGCACCCCTTTTCCATGGCGACCAAACTAGGTTCGTGGTCTAGGCGATATCCCCCACCGAGAATTTCGCTAAGATAAGGTTGAATTTTCGGCTGCACCAACAATTCCCGGAAAGGTTCGCAGTAGGGCCGCTCCCAGGCCATCATACCCTCGAGCCAGAGCTGACGAATAGGGCTTGTCAGCGCTTTAGATTCGCCTTCAAAGCGGCGCTCATGTGGAACCAGCTGCTCCTGATGGCAGTCGATTGCCTCGTTGCAACGCGCTACGTCCTCGGGTGTTAGCACCTGCCGAAGAACGAGGTAGCCGGCCAGGTCAAAGAGATATTTTTCGTCGTCGTTCACCGCATCTAATCCTTTCTGATTCACTCCATAGACAAGCTGGTGACGCCCCCCAAAATGCCCGCCAGCCAACCTTGGGAAAATTCGATATTCTGCTCTGGAAAAAACAAAAGTACCAAACGGAAAGTTGCAAGATCCAATTGATAAAGTTGAAGACTGCGACCCAAGAATTACATCCAATTAGCCCATCTGGCACTTCCCTACTTGACATCTCCACCGCTACCACCTAATCTGCACCACGGGGAAAGGAGCCCAGTTTATGCAAACCTATCTATGCCGCCAGGTTCCAAGCGCCGGAGGCATCGGACTGGCTACCGATGTCTATACCCCAAGTGGCGGTGGATCTTTTCCGGTAGTACTAGTGCGAACCCCATACCATCGAACTGGCTTGCAGAACCTGGCCCCGCGCTTTGTAGAGCGGGGCTATGCCCTGGTAGTACAGGATTGCCGCGGCAAATTCGATTCTCAAGGAATCTTCGAACCCCTGGTCTACGAGGCGGTCGACGGCCAGATCACGCTCGACTGGATTGCGAACCATAAATGGTGCAACGGAAAAATAGGCCTGTGGGGACGCAGTTATCTGGGGATTTTCCAGGTCCCCGCCGCCAGCGGCGCGCACGAGGCATTGCGCTGTATTGCACCCTCGGTAGCACCGGGCTCCTTTTTTCGCGACTGGATACGCTATGACGGCTGTTTCGCCCTGGGCAATGCGGTGCGCTGGTCGCTAATCCACGCTTCATGCCCAACCCAACCGCCGCTGGACCACTTTGACTGGGACGAATTGTACCAACTGGAAAATACCGATGCAATCGCCGCCCGCGTAGGTTTTGCAACCCCAGTACTCAAAACCTGGGCGGCACGGGATGCCTACGACGAATACTGGGAAGCCATCGATCAAAACCGCATGCATGAGCATATAACTGTACCCGGCCTGCACGTCGGCGGCTGGTTCGACCATTTGACGCGGGGACAGTACGAAGCTTACAAAAATATTCGCGACCACGGAGCCACCGCTGCAGCACGGCGGGGGCAGCGCTTGTTAATCGGTCCTTGGGGCCATAAAAATACAGGCACCACGGGAACCGAGCACCGCCGTTACGGCGACTGGGAATTTGGCCCCGAAGCCGATTACCCGGTGCTGGCCCACGAGCTACAATTCCTCGATTTTCACCTCAGGGACGAGGACAACGGCCTGGCCTCGCAACAAGCAGTTAAGGTTTTCTTGATGGGGGCCAATCGCTGGCTAGAACTAGCGGACTGGCCAGCGCCCGAAATCCAGCTGCAGAACTGGTATCTCGATTCGGATGGAAGCGCCAATATGCGCACTGGAAATGGCAAATTGAGCCCTACGCCGCCAGTAAGTGACGCCAGCGACACCTATATTTACAACCCGGCCGCTCCGGTGCCAACCCGCGGCGGCGCTATTTACTGGGGCCTGGAAGCCCGCGGCCCGGTGGATTTGCGGGCCTTGCTCGAAAGACCCGATATACTCTATTACCGCAGCGAACCACTGGCCGAACAATTGACCGTAGTGGGAGATATCGAACTGGAATTGCAGGTGCAAAGCAGCGCCGAAGATACAGATTTCATCGCCAGATTCTGCGTCGAAGAGCCGAGGGGGAGCATCATTTGTTTGACCCTTGGATCTCAGCGCTGCCGCTACCGCTGCAGCTGGAGCGATCCCGAACCACTGGCAAAGGACCAGAAAACGCGGATTTTGGTGCAGCTGGGTCAGCTGGCCTATGTTTTCCAAAGGGGTTCCCGAATTGCCCTGGTACTTACCAGCAGTGATTTCCCGCGCATCCTCCCGCATCCCAACACCATGGCCGGCCCCTGGCAAGAAGGCGCCCTCGTGGTCGCCCGCAATTCGATATTGCATGGACCTGCCATCCGCTCCCGCCTGCAATTACCGGTCATCGAATTATGAACCTCCTGCAGCCAAAAATCCACCCGGACTCTCGCCGGTTTTCCAAGTCTCTTTTCTACCCGTAAAAGGAGGGGGACTTGACCCTTAAAATAAAAAATGCTAATTCTTTATCTTTAGTTCGGGAGCCTGCCGCAAAAGGAGCTGCGACTACGGATTTCTGGCCCCATCGGGCCGCACTGCCTGTAGCGGGCAGTTGGGCGTTGCCACCTGGCTAAATTCCGACGGCCTATATTGCCTTTGAGCGGGCCGCAAAGCAACCCCTAAAAACTGCTCCCCAGCGGAGTCTCACCCAAGCCGCTTGCTAGACGTGGAGGCCAAATTGAAATCGCGACAATTAATGTGTACGGCCAAGGGGCGGATTGAATTGCTGGATAGCGAATTACCTCCCCTCCCCGATAACGGGATTCTGGTGCAAAATGATTATACGGCTGTGAGTGTGGGCACGGAAATCTACGGATATATACAGGGCGGTGAACCTGGGAATAAGGCTTCATTTCCCCGTCCTACCGGCTATTGCAATACGGGCGTGGTCCTGGAGGTGGGTGCGGCGGTTCAAAATCTTGTAGCCGGCGATCGAATTTGCGGCCAGGGTCATCACGCCCATCTTGATATTTTAACCCAAAATTATCGCAAAGTGCCTCCCGGCGTTTCGCCAAAAGCGGCGGCATTCATGGTAATGGGAGCCATCGCCATGCACGGTCACCGGGTCGGACGCCCCGAACTGGGAGAGGCTGTGGCCCTGATCGGAATGGGAATTGTCGGGCAACTGGCAGCCACCTTTGCCCGCCTGGCCGGTGCCATGCCCGTGCTGGTAGTAGATGTGGATGAGTTTCGCCTGCAAAAAGCCCGGCAACGCGGGGCGGATGTGGCATTGAATCCCAACCAGGTAGACGATATGGCCCAGGCGGTGCGTCAATTTGGCCCTGCGGACGGGGTGGACCTGGTAATTGAAGCAACGGGTATTCCCGCCGTCTATCCCATGGCCCTGAGCTTGCCGCGGTTGGGCGGCCGCCTGCTTGCCCTGGGATCGCCCCGAGGTTCGGTAGAGGTGAACTTTTTGACCGATGTACATCAACGCGAGGTAACGATCCTGGGAGCCCATCAGCCCAAAACCCCCGCAGATGATCACATTTATTATCCCTGGACCAAGGATAGAGACCGCGACTTGGTGCTGCAGTTGATGGCGAAAGGTAAGTTGGCCATTGAAGATCTGCTTACCCATGTGGCCAAACCAGCGGCATGTCAGTCGATCTACCAAATGTTGGCCAATGACCCCAAAGAAACTCTGGGCGTCATCTTCGATTGGAGCTAAGCAAGCCCGATTAAACCTAAAAACCGAGGCTAGTGATGCCAGACGACAGGATGGTTCAAGCAGTACATTATCAGTTGGTGGATCCCGGCATTAAATGGATCAAGGATGCCAATCTAGCTATTGATTCAAGTGGCCCCCTGGATGCAGACCGGACACTCACTCCAAATGTTTTAAAGATGGAAGATGGCTACCGGATGTATTATCACGGCTTTGGGCCCGAACGACCCAATACCGACTCGAAGGGATATATTCTGAGCGCATTTTCCCCCGATGCCGAGAACTGGCATAAAGAACCGGGCGTCCGCATGGATGCGGGAGGCGAGGGGGCCGAAAGTTTTATTTGGAGTCCCGACGTCATTCCACTCCCCGATGGGCGCTACCGCATGTACTACGAGGGGAAAACCGAAAAGCCAGATGGCAGTATCCAAAGTGCAATTGTCAGTTCCATTTCTACCGATGGCCTCGTCTGGGAAAAGGAACCCGGCATTCGCCTGGGTGGAGAAAACAACTCATTCCTGTCCCCGAGATGCCTTTATCTAAATCCGGGGAAGGCCAGCGCCCCTGCATACCGCCTTTACGCTAGCAGCTATCCGCATCCTGATCGCGGCAATGCACCAGGAGTGGACGAGCAGCGCAATATCGTCAGTGCGGCGTCGAATGACGGTCTCAATTTTGACCTGGAGACAGGGATCCGCATTCCTCAAGATCGACACCTGGAATCCTTTTCGGTCTACGCCCCCGAGGTCCTTTGCCTGGCCTCGGGCGGCTACCGCATGTATTATGCCGGCTGGGTATCCGCTCCGGAGGTGCCAGCCGGATCGAAATACCACGGGAGAATTTTTAGCGCCTTTTCCGAGGATGGTCTGGACTGGCAAAAAGACCCGGAAATTTGCCTGGATAATGGCGGCCCCTGGGACACAATCAAAGCATCCGAACCCTGTATCATCGACCTTGCCGATGGTCGCTTTCGCATGTTTTACGAAGCCTGTGATAGCAAGGGTCGCTGGCGCATTGCCAGTGCCACTTCCGCTCCTTAGTTTCAGCTTCCCCCACTGAAGTCGGAAGCTGGCGAATCATCGGCCTCGACGGCATAACGCCAGTTGTCATATAAGGGCAATATTTCCCCATTGTCGAAATCGCCCCGGCATGCTCGACCACGGCGCCGGACCTCACCTTGTCGGCCGCCCGCCGCAGGGCCTGACCCAATTCCTCGAGCAAATCCTTTTCGACGGCATCATCGACAATGAAGTATCCATCGTCTCTGTACTCCTGAAGCAAATTGGGCATAGTTTCGGCAAACCTTTTCAAAATCATTTTTCGATGGATTCTACTACCAAGCGAGGGCCCAAATTGAAAGGGCCAACCTGCCTTGGTGGGGCCAGTAGCTAAGCTAAGACCAATTATGGCCATACTCAAGTCGGCAACCAGACAGCTCCTGAATAACCCCTTGACCATCGGCCTCT
>CAXFTV010000219.1:0-4682 GCA_964005845.1 uncultured bacterium | reverse complement strand
TGACAAAAATTCCGGTCCAGTGGTTCCGCTCCCACAGCCGCAGGAGTTCCTCGTTGAGGCGTTGCCGGGTGATTTCGTCCAGCGCGCCAAAGGGTTCGTCCAGCAAGAGCAGGCCGGGGCGGGTGACCAGAGCGCGGGCGAGCGAGACCCGCATGCGCATGCCGCCGGAAAGTTGCCAGGGGTAGAAGCAGGCAAAATCCTGCAGCCCGACCAGTTCCAGAATCTCGGCAACCAGCGGGGCGATCTGGGGGCGGGGATGGCGGCGGAGTTCGAGGGGCAGGGCCACATTCTTTTCCACCGTGCGCCAGGAGAGCAGGGTGGCATCCTGGAAGACGTAGGCCAGATCCAGGCTACTGCGGCGGGCGTCTGCGGGAGGCAGGCCATCTACGGTGAGGGTGCCCGAGGAAGGTGGCAGGAGGCCGGCGAGCAGGCGCAGCAGGGTGGATTTACCGCAGCCAGATGGCCCGACGATGGAGATGAATTCGCCGTAATTTACCCGCAGATCTATGGCCTTGAGGGCCTCGGTTCCGCCCGCGAAGTGCTTGCTCAGCTGGGTGGCGTTAACCAGGTTTTTGGGTTGGTTTTCCATCTTCATAAAAGGATATAGATAACTTAACCTCGGGGGTGATAGATACGGTGGATTTCCTTCAGGTATTTGGTGTCGATGTGGGCGTAGATCTGGGTCGTGGAAATATCCGCGTGGCCCAGCAGTTCCTGGATATCGCGCAGATTGGCACCGCCTTCGAGCAAGTGGGTGGCAAAGGAGTGGCGCAGGGTATGTGGGCTTATGCGCTTTTCCAGAGCGGCCTTTTCGGCGGCGGACTGGGTGATATTCCATATGCTCATGCGCGATAGGCCGCGACCTTGAAAGTTTAGAAAGACGGTCTCGTCGGAGTGCGGGGCGGACAGCAAGGGTCGGCCTTCGCGCAGGTAGGCCTCGACGCAGGCAATGGCCTGTCGGCCAATTGGCACCAGGCGTTCGCGTACGCCTTTGCCCAAAACTCGCAGGAGTCCGGTGTCGAGCAGCAGGTGGGTGCGCTCCAGGATGATGAGTTCGGACACCCGAAGCCCGGAGGCATAGAGGAGTTCGAGGATGGCGCGATCTCGCAGGCCCAGGGGTTCGTCCGTGCTGGGAGCCTGCATGAGACGAGCGATTTCCTCTACGGTGAGAAAGTCGGGCAGTTTGCGTTCGAGTTTAGGGGGTTCCAGACTTTCGGCCGGGTTGTGGCGACACGCACCTCGCACCACTAGAAAGCTGTGGAAACGTTTTATCGAGCTGAGATTGCGGGCCAGGGTAGCAGGGCTGAGTCCGAGGTCGCGCAGGTGGTGGAGCAGTTTCATTATGTGTTGTGAGGTGGCCTGATCTGGAGATTTTACATCCCGCGCGGCCAGTTCGAGTAAATAGCGGCTCAGATCGCGGCGATAGGCTTCCAGCGTATTGGGTGAGAGATCCTGTTCCTGCTGCATCGAAGTGAGAAACTGGTGCAGAGGAGTTTTCAGACCAACCGGCAACGAGCTCTCAGTCGAGGTGTTTTTGGAAGATTTTGACTCGGCCATTTTGAATGGGCACCCCTTCCAGTTCCAGCAGCGCTTGCTTCCAGGCAATGCCGGCGGAATATCCGGTGAGAAAACCTGTAGAGCCCACTACCCGGTGGCAGGGAATGAGGATGAGCAGGGGATTGCGGCTGCAGGCACTGGCCACGGCGCGCGCGTTGTTCGAGGAGAAGCCAATCATCCGGGCGAGATCCCCATAACTCAGGCAACTGCCATAGGGAATCTTGCCGATGGCGTTCCAGACTTTGACTTGAAACTCGGTGCCCCATCGGTCCAGAGAGGGAGGGGGGGCGAAATCGATTTTCTCGCCTCGGAAATGAGCCAGTAGTTGCGCTACCAGGCATTGGCCCCGTGGCTGCGGCGGGGTGCAGCAGCGAAGTGCGGGTCGGCGGTCTGCCGGCTCAAAGGCGCCCAAGCTCACTTTCATCAAAGTTTGTTCAAACCAGTTTAACTGGACGCTGCCGTATTGAGTGAGAATAGCAGTCGAACTTATGAGTTCGGACGAGGGATCAAACTTGCGCTGAGTCATTATCGGGCTCGAGATAGGTTTTGAGCTCCTCGGCCAGCTTCAGGCTAAAACCTTTGATCGCGGCAATCTCTTCCAGGGTTGCTTCTTTGATGCGCGGGACAGAATGAAAGGTCTGCAGCAGGGCATTGCGGCGCTGGGGACCAATTCCGGGGATTTCGTCCAGGTCCGATTTCAAGGTGCGTTGACTGCGCAATTTGCGGTGAAAACTCAGGGCGAAGCGGTGGGCCTCATCGCGCAGAGTCTGCAGGAGTCGCAGGCTCGCAGACGTTCTGGACAACAGCAGGGCTTCTCCTTGGCCAGGTAGAAAAATTTCTTCGAGCCGTTTTGCCAATCCCAGCACCGGCTGTTTTTCGCAGCCAAGTTCGGTCAGAGCCAAGACCGCGCTGGTTAGCTGGCCTTTGCCGCCGTCGACCAAAAGCAGGTCGGGGAATGGCTCGCCGCGCTCTTGCAGGCCTTTGAAACGTCGCAGGACGACCTGGTGGATCGAGGCAAAATCGTCCGGACCGTCGATATCCTTAATTTTGAAGTGGCGGTATTCGCTGCGGCGGGGTTTCCCGTCTACAAAACAGACCAGTGAACCCACCGAATCAGTACCCTGGAAGTTGGAGATATCAATGCCCTCTATGCGGTGGGGCGGATTGGCCAGATGCAGGTCGCGCTGCAGGGCTATAAGGGCTTGCGGCATCCGACCTTTTTGCAGTTCGCGCTTGAGCTGGCGTTCCCGCAGGAGGTGGGTGGCATTGTTTTCCGCCATGTCGAGCATTTTGGCTTTATCGCCCCGTTGCGGAGTTTTGAATTCTACCTTGAAACGGGTTTTTGAAGAGAGCCAGGAGCCGATTTCGTCGCTATTGGGCAGGGGGGTGGGCAGGTGGATCTGGGAGGGGATGAAATCAGTCTGCAAATAGAATTGAGGTACAAAAGCCGATATAATATCCGCATCCGCAGAATCCATTACGCCACTGAGAAAATGGTGTTTTTTGCCCAGCAGGCGGCCTTCGCGGATTTCCAGGATGCTGCAACAGGCCTCGTCGTCGCTGCGGGCAAGGCCGATTACGTCGCGGTCGACTTCCTCATCGAGCACGACTTTCTGGCGCGCGCGCATGGATTCCAGGGCTTTTATCTGGTCCCGGTACTTGGCTGCCTCTTCATAGCGCAGGGCGCTGGCCGCTTTTTGCATGCGCTGGTGCAATTCGGCGATGACTTCGGCGTTTTTGCCCTGGAGAAAACGCACTGCCCGGTTGACGGTGGCGAGATATTTCTCGCTATTGACCAGGTTTTCACAGGGCCCCTCGCAGCGCTTGATGTGGTATTCGAGGCATACTTTGACCTTGTTGCTGGGCAGATTGTAGTCGCAATTGCGAACCGGAAAAATCTTCTGCAGCATGTCCAGGGTGGTGTACATAGCGCGGACATTGCTAAAGGGCCCCAGGTAGCGGGAGCCGTCCTGGACGATGTCGCGGGTGGCGAAAATACGCGGGAAGGGGTCGCTGGTAATTCTGATATAGGGGTACTTCTTATCGTCTTTTAAGAGAATGTTATATCGAGGTTTATGTGTTTTTATCTGGGTGGCTTCGAGGATTAGTGCCTCCTGTTCGGAGGCGGTGGCAATATAGTCGAGGTCGGCGATGTTTTTGAGCAGGGCTTTGAATTGTCGGCGACCATCGCCGCTTGATTCCTGAAAATAGGAACGCACGCGGTTGCGCAGATTTTTTGCCTTGCCAATGTAAATGGTTTGAGCTTCATGGTTCTTCATGAAGTACACACCTGGTTCGACGGGCAAGGCCGCGAGTTTAAAGCGCAGATGCTCGGAGATGGATTGTTTCATCTCGCAGTTGTAAAACCTTTTTTAGGAGCAAATTGAGATTTTAAACCGAGAATAATTGTTTTATCAGGGGGTGTCAAGCATTGATAGATGGTGGATGCTGTGATGGCTAGCGCGGCCCTTTTTGTCGAATTAGATAATCTAATTGAGGAGATAATAGAGAAGGGATATCTCTTTTGGCTGGATCGTCTATCTCGTTTGCAATCCCAGTGAGTGAGCTGCTCGAGTGAGTCGTTCTGTTGCTTGTTCCAAAGCGTTCGAGAAACACAGGCGATCTCAAGCGAGGACGCGGGCGAAAATGCTCTTGAGGTAGCGACCTTCGGGAAAGGCGGGATTTACCGGGTGGTCGGGAGGGTGGAGGTTGTAGGCCAGGATGCGGGTGTCGGTCCGGGCGCTGGCGGCAGCTCGTTGCAGGATGTGGAAGAAATCTTCCTGGGAAATGCGGTTGGAGCAGGAGGCCGTGACCAGGAGGCCCCCCGGGCGAACCAGCTTGAGGGCATTGCGATTGAGTTTGGTATAGATGCCCATGGCTTTTTTGAAATCGCTGCGTTTGCGCAGCAGAGACGGCGGATCCAGCACCACGACATCAAAACGGGGGCCGCGCTCGGCCAGCTCGTCGATAAAGGGAAATACATCGGCGATTAGATAGTCGCAGCAGCTTCCAGCTGTTTGGTTGGCACTCAGATTCTGCCGGGCAGCGGGTAGTGCCGCCGGGGCAATGTCCACGTCCAGGGTGCGGCGCGCAGATCCTTTGAGAGCATGGGCTGAAAATCCGCT
>CAXFTV010000218.1:0-9946 GCA_964005845.1 uncultured bacterium | reverse complement strand
GGGGGGAGTCGATGAACCCGGGAGAAGACCAGCTTCTCGACGTTCAGGTGGGTGCCGATTTCCGCGATTGTCGCCGCCTCGGTGATACCTGATTGCTGGTAGGCGACCTCATCGACGACTTTCTCGACCTGACTGCGCTCGACCAGGCTGAAAACCTCGCTGCGACTAAGCTTTTCTTCGAGCAGGCTATGGGCATAGGAGGAAACTTCTCTGGCGCTACGACCTGGTTCGACTTCGACGATGGCAATGCGGGTGCGCTGCTGCGCCAGGGAGGGGAAGGCGGCTATGAGCGTCAGGAGGCAAGCGATAGAATAAGCCATGGAAGCACCGGGATTTACGGGGATGGGAAAGCTCTTTACTCCTAACAGACGTCTCAGCGCAAATAGCGTTTCACCCGTTCTTTTACGAGGGCGCGCAGAGCGGGATCGTCGATGCAGAAAATGCGGAAAATCTTGGCCTGGTCTTCAAAATTGTGCAGCAGCGAGTCGCGCAAGCGCGAGACTTCGGGATCGTCAAAACTCAGAGGATCGGATTTTTCGCTGGGGACTTCTTTGCCGTAGAAGACTTTGAGGTCGACTTCGGGACTTTTGTTGAAACTGGGGATGTCGATGAGGATTTCATGTCCTTTGAGGTCCCGCCCCAGGTGGCGACCAAAGATTTGGCAGAGTTCGAGTTCCTTTTCGCGCCGCCTGCCAGGATTCTGGTAAAGGTCGTAAAGATATTGCATCAGGTCCTCTTTGCGCTCACCTGGATAAATGAAACTGCCGACCTTGTGGAGACGCCGATTTATGGTGCCTTCCAGCAGTTGGGAGGAGCCATCCAGACCGAGGCGCTGTTGTTCCTGGCGCAGGGCCATGATCAATTCTCCCTCGGTAATGCGGTCGAAGTGGGCTATATCGAGCTTGCACTCGGGATGCAGCAGAAGATCCTGGACGGAGCGCTTGAACATGGCCGATGCCGAGCGCACGGCATGGTGCCAGTACACATTGCGATACATCAGGTAGTTGGTGAAAACCAGGGCTTCGACGGCGGATACGCCCTTGCTGGAAATAGAGGGGCACTTCCTGAGCGGATCGAATTTGATGGAGGTTATGAGGCGATCGCGGTTGACGCTCTCGCCAAAAGGGACGCCGCAAAAAAGCGAATCTCTCAGGAGATAGTCTATTTTGTCGGGGTCGAGGGTGCCGCTGAGTATATTGGCCAGGAGCAGATCGCGGGGTGGGATATCCAGATTCTCGTTTTCGTAGTCTATGACATTGGCCACCCGCACCGGATCGATGCTCAATTGTTCTTTGAGAACCTGATATACACTGCCGTTTTTGTCCTGGATTATGCGGCGGGCGCGCTCTTCGTGGAAGACAAAAAATGAGGGCAGTTCTTCCAGGGTGTGGGAGAAGGGGTAGTGGCCGATGTCGTGCAGCAAGGTAGCTGCCAGGAATACGCGTATGTCCTCGTCGTCCAGTTCTAGAGGGGGATCGGAATTCAGCAGGCGGACCAGAAATTGCTTGGCCAGGTGGTATACGCCCAAAGAGTGCTCAAAGCGAGAATGCCGGGCGCCGGGGTAGACCAGGTGGACATAGCCCAGTTGGGTGATATTTCGAAGGCGCTGAAAGTCGCTGGTGTCTATCAGGGCGAGCAGGGGCGGAGGAACATCTATATAACCCCAAACCGGGTCCCTTATGGCCTTGCCGCGATCTTCTAAAAGAGGATGGGTCATATGGGGCCAATTTACTCCGCCTATAACACCCTGTCAAGAGCCATCTGCAGGGCAGCAGGGGGCGGTTTGGAGGCCAATTTCAGCACTTATTTTTATGCCCTGTCCGATCTGCCTCATGGGGTTTGGGAGGTGGTTGACATTAAGGCTATTATCCCATATTTTAAAAGACTTACCTAGTTGACAGGAAGGGATAAAGAGATATATGGAACGCACATTGATGATGATCAAACCCGATGCCGTCGGCAAAAATGCCATCGGCGCGATCCTGCAGCGGGTCGAATCCGAGGGGTTTCTAGTACGCGAACTGCGCATGACGCAACTTTCCAATGAACAGGGCCGGAATTTCTACGAGGTGCACAAGGAGCGACCCTTTTACGCCGAGTTAGTGAGTTTTATGACCTCTGGTCCCGTCGTTCCCATGGTACTGGAGCGCGACGACGCCGTGGCACACCTGCGCCAGTTTATCGGCGAAACCGATAGCACCAAAGCAGCTGCGGGAACCATCCGCAGCGATTTTGGTACGGATGTGCAGTGCAATGCGGTGCACGCTTCCGATTCGCTTGAAAACGCCGTTCGAGAGATCGATTTTTTCTTTGGATAAAGGACAGCTGTTGGTCGACAACGCCGAATCGAAATCCGCGGTCCTGATGCTCGACGAGTGCGAGGAAGGCCTTTCCCGGCACTATTTTGAGCTTGCCCCAGGTGAATTGGAACTGGGCGACGAATGCTTCAGTCTTGCGAAGCCGACACAAGTACACCTGCACATTAGCCGCGGGATGGAAACTTTTATGGTCGACGCTTCCATTCACTGTACCACCACTGGAGAGTGTTGCCGCTGTCTGAAGCCCGTGGAGCAAGCTTTAGAAGCCGGCATGCGTTTGTTGCTGCAGCGCAAACAGGCCAGCGAGGAAGAACTGGAAGCGGTGGAGGACCAGCAGTTCGAAATTCTCGATCCCGGTGCGCGCGAAATCGACCTGAAGAGTTTTATTCGCGAAGAAATCATCCTCGAGTTGCCCCAGCGGGTATACTGTGAGGAGGATTGCAAGGGACTCTGTCCGCAGTGCGGCTTCGATTTAAACAAAGGGTTGTGTTCTTGCAGTAAGGAAACAGGAGATCCGCGCTGGGCGGCCCTGGGTAAAATTGAGTTTTGATAAACGGTTTACCGAGAGGAGTGTAGTAAAATGGCTTCTGTACCCAAAAGAAGAATTTCACGGACGCGTCGGGACAAGCGGCGCACGCACTGGAAAATGACTCGTCCCGCTTTCGGCACCTGTTCCCACTGTGGTCAGCCGGCCCGGCCCCACCGGGTGTGCGGCAGTTGTGGCTTTTATCGGGGGCGCGAATACATGGAGCCGGAAGTTTAGTCTTTGTCCGCACCACTGGTTTAGAACACAATTGTTTTAGGGATGATTTCCCACTGAGCGGGGAGAGTTGATTGGCTGCACCCGAAAAGAAGTACAGCGCTATTATAACAGCTACCGAACACTACCTGCCCGAAAAAGTCCTGACTAATTTCGATCTGGAGAAAATTGTCGATACTTCCGATGCCTGGATTCGCGAGCGTACAGGTATTGTAGAGCGACGTTTTCTTGAAGGGCGGCCGACCTCGTTCATGGCACTCGAGGTGGCGCGCCAGTTAATCCAGAGCAGGCAGATAGATCCCGACGAAATCGATCTTATCATCGTTGCAACGATCACTCCGGACATGATTTTTCCAGCCACGGCCTGCCTGGTGCAGGACCAGATTGGGGCCAGCCGAGCCTGGGCTTATGACTTGTCTGCCGCCTGTTCGGGTTTTGCTTACGCACTTGCGGCCGGCGCCCAGTTCATCGAAAGCGGCGCGCATCGCAAAGTGATGGTCATTGGCGCCGACAAGATGAGCGCGATACTCGATTTTCAGGATCGTTCCACCAGTGTCTTGTTCGGTGATGGCGCCGGCGGTGTCTTGCTGGAGCGCAGCGAAGACCCCGATATGGGATTGATCGATTTTGAAATGCACACCGATGGTTCCGGCGGTGCAACTTTGAACTTGAGGGGCGGTGGCAGCCTGTACCCGGCTTCACATGAATCGGTGGATCGGCGTTTGCATTATGTATTCCAGGAGGGCAAGGCCGTTTTCAAATTCGCCGTAGTTAAAATGGCAGAGGTTGCAGCCAGCCTGATGGAGAAAAATAACCTAAGTGCGGACGATTTAAAACTGTTCGTGCCGCACCAGGCAAATTTGCGTATTATTAATGCGGCAGCCGAACGCATGAAACTGCCACCGGAAAAAGTCGTGATAAATATCGACCGTTTCGCCAATACCACGGCCGGTACCATTCCCATTGCGCTATCGGAGGCGCAAAAGCAAGGGCGCCTGGAACGCGGCGATCTGGTGTTGATGGCCGCCGTGGGGGGGGGGCTGACCTGGGGAAGCGTTTTATTTCGCTGGGCCTATTGAAATGACCGCATGTGCTTTTTTATTTCCGGGGCAGGCCTCGCAGGCCGTCGGTATGGGACGGGACATCTACCGGGAATACCCGGTCGCGCGTGAGATTTTCGATCGCGCCGACGAGATTCTGGGATTTTCGCTGACCGGACTTTGTTTTTGCGGACCAGAAGAAGAATTGCGCCAGACGATTTTTACCCAACCGGCTGTTTTTGTCCACAGCGTGGCGGCCTGGCATGTTCTAGTGGCTGCAGGTATAGAACCGGCGTGTGTAGCGGGCCACAGCCTGGGCGAGTACTCCGCTCTGGTTGCCGCTCGGGTACTTGAATTTGAAGAAGCGCTGAAACTAGTTGAGCGGCGCAGTCAGTTTATGCAGCTTGCCGGTGCGGAGCGTCCGGGCGGCATGGTTGCCGTTCTGGGACTCGAAGACCAGCGGGTGGAAGAAATTTGCCGCCAGGGCGCTGGCAGCGGCATAGCGGTGGCGGCAAATTTTAATGCCCCGGGACAGGTTGCCGTTTCCGGAGATATGGCCGCATTGGAGCGCGTCGGTGAACTGGCTCGGGAAGCCGGTGCCAAACGGGTCATCCCGCTGGAGGTCAGCGGCGCGTTTCACTCGCCGTTGATGGAGCCTGCAGCACGGGAAATGACCTCTTTGCTGGAAGCTGCCAGGCTGTACTCGCCGCAGCGACCGGTGATTACAAATGTAGCGGCTCGCCCGGTGGAAGAGGTGGAAGATTTGCGGCGCCACTTGATCGCTCAGATCACCCATCCCGTGCGCTGGAGCGAATCCGTACAGTGCATGGCGCGGATGGGGGTCGAGTGTGCCGCAGAAGTCGGACCGGGTGCTGTCCTGAAGGGTTTGGTGCGGCGTATAGAACGCGATCTGCAAGTAATGGAGGCTGGCACAGTGGAGGGGCTGGGAAATGCCCGTAGCGATCTGCAAGGGGATGGCTAGATGGGACAAATGACTGGAAAAGTTGCGCTGGTGACCGGAGGATCGCGCGGCATTGGCCGGGCCGTTGCCCTACGCCTGGCAGAAGAGGGCGCGAGGGTGGCGCTCTGCGCCCGCAGGCTGGAGGCCGTTCGTGCCGTGGGGGAGGAACTGGACGCCCTGGGGGTGGAAAACCTGGTGCGGCAGACGGATGTGGCGGATGCTGGCCAGGTTGACGAACTCGTTCAGGCGACCATCAAAGATCTGGGGGGGCTGGACATTCTGGTCAACAACGCCGGAGTCACTCGCGATAATCTGGTTATGCGCATGAGCGAAGAGGATTGGGACGCAGTCGTCGACATCAACTTGAAGGGAGCTTTCAATTGCTGCAAGGCGGCGGTGCGGCCTATGATAAAGGCGCGTTGGGGGCGCATCATCAACATTTCTTCGGTAGTTGGTATCACCGGTAACCCGGGGCAGGCCAACTACGTGGCTTCCAAAGCGGGTTTAATTGGTCTAACCAAGACTCTGGCGCGGGAGTTGGGCTCCAGGAACATCACGGTCAACGCCGTAGCCCCGGGTTTGATTCCGGAGACTGGTATGACGGCTGAATTATCCGAAGAAATCAAAGGACATATGGTAAGCCAGGTTCCACTGGGACGACCCGGTACACCTGAAGACGTCGCTTTTGGGGTTGCCTTTTTAACTTCGGAACAGGCTGCTTACATTACGGGACAGGTGCTTCAAATCGATGGAGGCATGGCGATGTAGGATTCGTCTACCTTTTGCGATCGGGCAGTGGCAATTCAACTTACACACGAGGATTCAGGTGAAATTAGCGCCTGGAGTTAATTAACATAAGGGGGTACACATGGCTTCTATTGAAGAGCGCGTAATTGACTTGATTGTGGAACAACTAGGGGTGAGTCAGGATCAGGTAACGACTGAGGCTGCCTTTGTTGATGACCTAGGGGCCGATTCGCTGGATACGGTCGAACTGGTAATGGCCTTTGAGGAGGAGTTCGGCATTGATATACCAGATGAGGATGCAGAAAAGATGTCGACAGTCTCCGATGCGGTTAAATATCTGTCGGAAAACGCCGGCAACGAATAGGTCCAGGCTTTGCTGTAATACTTCGGGAGAACAACGTGTCCAGGCGAAGAGTCGTAGTGACGGGAATGGGGGCTCTGGCCCCCAATGGCAATGATGTCGACACTTTTTGGGATGCCCTTATCGGCGGTCGCTCCGGTATCGCTCCGATTAGCCGTTTTGACATTGCAAATCACGATATTAAGATTGCCGGCGAGGTCAAGAATTTCGATTCAAATACTGTCCTCGAGCGCAAGGAAGCCCGGCGCAACGATCTCTTTGTGCACTACGGAGTCTACGTCTCAGTCCAGGCCGTGGAGAATGCCGCTCTCGACATGTCCAGTGTCGATCCCGACCGGGTCGGGGTCATAATCGGTTCGGGAGTTGGTGGAATTGGCACCCTGGAAGCCCAGCATACCATTCTCATGGAAAAGGGGCCGGGGCGAGTCAGTCCATTCTTTGTGCCCATGATGATAAGCGATATGGCCGCGGGTATGATCTCTATGAAGTTGGGTGCAAAGGGCCCCAATTACAGTACGGTCTCCGCCTGTTCTTCCGGAGCGCATGCCATCGGCGAGGCGGCCCGCAAAATTCAATACGATGAAGCCGACGCCATGATTGCCGGCGGCTGCGAGGCGGCGCTCACGTCGATCGCCCTGGCGGGCTTTACTTCCGCCAAAGCGCTGGCGCAGCGCAACGAGGAACCCGAGCGGGCCAGTCGCCCTTTTGATGCGCAGCGCAATGGTTTTGTCCTGGGCGAAGGGGGAGGGGCGCTAGTGCTCGAAGAATTGGAACACGCACGTCGGCGCGGGGCGCGGATCTGGGGTGAATTTTTTGGACTTGGATTTACCGGGGATGCCTATCATCAGACGGCCATGGCCCCGGAGGGCGAAGGTGGAGCTCGGGCCATGAGAATTGCTCTCAAAGATGCGGGTATCGCGCTCGAGGATATTGGTTATGTCAATGCACATGGGACGTCTACACCTCTGGGAGATGCCCAGGAAACGGCTGCGCTCAGGGCGGTTTTTGGCGAACACATGGCCGAACTGGCAGTCAGTTCGACCAAATCCATGACCGGCCACCTGCTGGGAGCGGCCGGGGCCATCGAGACCATTGCCTGCATAATGGCGATCGAGCATGGAATTTTGCCACCGACCATTAACTACGAGAATCCCGATCCAGAATGCGATCTCGACTGTGTGCCCAATGAGGCCCGGACCTGCGATGTGCGTTATGCCTTGAATAATTCCTTTGGTTTTGGCGGGCACAATGTAGCACTGATCTTTGGTCGTTTTGATGGTTGATGACTTCCAGTCTCCTTTTAAGTGATCTCCACGATTCGATGTTCATAGGCCAAATCTGAGGATTGCGCGATATGGCATGGATAGCGGCTCTATTCCAACGCTTTCGCAAGTCGACCGTCGAACTAGAGTCACCGGATACAGCGTTGGGCGAGCTCGAAAAGACGATTGGTTATCAATTTCGGGACCGGTCATTGTTGATCAATGCTCTCAAGCACCGCTCCTATGTTTATGCACTACAGGGAGACGGCATCGAAGCCAACGAGCGTCTCGAGTATCTAGGGGATGCCGTTCTAGATCTTGTGGTCGCTGATTTCCTCTTTAAAAAATTTGCCAATAAGCGCGAGGGCGACCTGACGCAGATGAAGTCCCTGGTCGTCGGTCGCACCGTTCTTTCCAGGAAGGCCCACAGTATAGATCTGGGTCGCTTTATTCTGCTGAGCCGAGAGGAACGCGATGCTGGAGGGGACGAGCAGCCCTCTATTCTCAGCGATGCTTTTGAAGCCCTGATAGGCGCCATTTATCTGGACGGTGGTCTGGATGCCGGACGTCGTTTCGTCGATAAAATTGTATTAAACGATTTTTACGATTTAGTGGAGCGCCAGGATTACGTCAATTTTAAAAGCAAACTGCTCGAACTTACGCAGAGCAAAGGCTGTGGCCATCCCAAGTATCTGGTGAATGCCGAGGAAGGACCAGATCACGATAAAACCTTCAGCGTCGAGGTTAGTATGACTGGCGAGAGTCTGGGAAATGGCCAGGGGCGCAGCAAAAAGGAGGCACAGCAAATGGCGGCCAAAGACGCATTGAAGCGCCTGGGTGCTTTGTGATGCCGGTCTGGCGTTTCCTCGCTACCGGATCTGCAAGCGGTGCTTTCAATATGGCAGTAGATGAAACTCTGCTGCAGGGAATGAGCAGTGGGGGAGGGGGGCCGATTTTTCGGGTCTTCGGCTGGGATCCACCCGCCCTGTCGCTGGGGTATGGCCAGGAAGCTAGCCGGGAAGTAGATCTGGAGAAATGTCGCCGCGCCGGTATTGAAATCGTCCGGCGATTGACCGGGGGGCGAGCTGTTTTGCACTGGAGGGAATTGACCTACAGCGCCATCTGGTCCGAGGACGATGCCATGCTTGGTGGCGGTATTTCGGAGACTGCCCGCCGCATTGGTGAATGCCTTGTCGAAGGGTTGCGACTTTTTGGGGTGGAGGCAGTTCTGGAAAAGCCTGCCCTCAGGTCTGCGCGTCCGCGCGGATCTGCCGCGACGGCGCCGTGTTTTTCGAGTATATCGCGCTGGGAAGTGAAATGCAAAGGCCGCAAGCTGATCGGCAGTGCCCAGCGTCGCGTCAACCGGGCAGTTCTGCAGCACGGATCGCTGCTAATTGGCGAAGAACACAAGAAGTTACTCGATTTGCTGCCGCCCCTTGAGGCACCCATGCTGGGCTGCCTGGAGCGGCAGTTGGATCGCGGTAGCATTCACCTCGAGGCCTGCACCGCCAGGGCGATCGATTTCGCCGAACTGAGCGCGTGCCTGGCACGGGGTTTCGCTCGTTGCCTGGAAGTGGAGATGAAGCCCTCTGTCCTGAGTTCGGCAGAGCAAGAGCAGGTGGCCGAACTGGTGGCCGAAAAATACGGCAATCCAGTCTGGAACCGCGCGATAAATACACATCGGGAGGCGGTAGATCCGGTCGCGGCGAGGTCCTGATTCTAAGATCGAGCGACGCCGGCCCCGACGGCGCAACCAGCGCGTCGTTCTACAAGGGGATGTGGCCCGATCCGATGGACCTGGCTTCCGGTTGCCCGTTTTACCTCCGTTGCCCGGAGCGGCGGGATATTTGCAATCGTCTCGCTCCCGAACTGGTAGGCCTGGGCAAGGGCTACAAAATGGCGTATTTGCCGCGCTATGCCGATGCGGCAAAATGCGAGAAGGGCATCCCGGTGGATGCCAAAAGCAGAGAGTCCAGAGCAGACTCCGCAACATAGGAGAAGAAAATCGTTATGATGTCGAAATTGCGGGAAAACACCGCGGTCATTCTATGGATTGTGATCTTTGCTTTCGTCGGCTTGATCGTGGTCGAATGGGGCGCCGATTATTCCGGCAGCGGACCGGCTGGACCCGGCGATACCGTGGGCATGATCAATGGCAGAAAGATTTCGCACCGGGAGTTCAGCGAAAGGTTGCGGATCGCGGCGCAGCGCCAACCCCAGGATCGCGACGACGAAGCGGCACAGGGGCGTTTGGTGCAGGAGATCTGGAGTAACCTCGTCACTTTTGAGCTGATAAACCAGGAAATAGAGCGCCTTGGGATCAGTTTGACGGACGAGGAACTGGCGCACTACACCCGCACCAGTCCACCTGCAGACGTGCAAAGTCTGGAATTCTTTCAGACCGATGGCGAATTCGATCTGGTCAAGTATACCCAGTTTATCACCAACCCGGACGCCATCAGCGATCCTACCGGCCAGAATATCGTCCGCTATATCG